>JACRJI010000001.1 GCA_016235665.1 candidate division TA06 bacterium
AATGAAGCTTATCCCCCACTGCCTGACTCCCGGAATTGATGTGCACGGTATTCGGAGTTTGAGTGGGGTCGGTAATCTGGTAAGATCCCTTCCCCATCCAGTGCTCTACCTCCGCCACAAACTTTCCGAGGCTATACCTAAATATATTTCGAGGAGAACCAGCTATCCCTGGGTTTGATAGGCCTTTCACTCCTACCCACAGCTCATCCGAGAACTTTTCAACGTTCATCAGTTCGGACCTCCATGACGTGTTACCGTCACTTCATCCTGGCCATGGGTAGCTCACCCAGTTTCGGGTCTGCTGCATGTAACTAAAACGCCCTATTCAGACTCGCTTTCGCTACGGCTACGCCCCAGAAGGGCTTAACCTTGCTGCATACAAGCAACTCGCCGGATCATTATGCAAAAGGCACGCCGTCACCCTGTATAAATACAAGGCTCCGACTGATCGTAAGCACATGGTTTCAGGTACTATTTCACTCCCCGCCAGGGGTACTTTTCACCTTTCCCTCACGGTACTAGTTCACTATCGGTCAGATGAGAGTATTTAGCCTTAGAGGGTGGTCCCCCCATATTCCCACAGAGTTTCTCGTGCTCCGTGGTACTTAGGTATCGTCAAGGAGAGATCGCTTCCTTTTCGCCTACCGGACTATCACCGTCTGTGGTAGGACTTCCCAGACCTTTCGGCTAAGGAACGACTTTTTGACTCTCCGGTTCCGGTTGGTACACGGAACCAATAACGACCCTGATACCCCCGCCCTGCAACGCGCACCAGCTATTACGCAGGACCGAGTTTGGGCTGTTCCCCGTTCGCTCGCCGCTACTAGGGGAATCTCAATTGATTTCTCTTCCACTGGGTACTTAGATGTTTCAGTTCGCCAGGTTAGCCCCGCAGGAATACTTCCCGTTAGGTTTTCTTCCTGTGGTATTCCGACATTACTCGGAAGGGTTTCCCCATTCGGGCATCTCCGGATCTAAGGTTGTTTGCACCTCCCCGAAGCTTATCGCAGCTTACCACGCCCTTCATCGCCTTCATCTGCCAAGGCATCCACCATGTGCTCTTTGTAGCTTGACCAAAAACAATATTAAAAACCAATAGTCATCAATCGCAGAATCCAATGACTATTATTCCAAGCTCTAAAGTGCTTATTACTTTTCTTTATTAATAAAGACCCTATTCAGTTTTCAAAGAACTAAGTAATCCATCTTGTCCATAGTTTTTGCAGAGCTTTGTATTATAATAAAAAACGCCCCAAATGTCAAGGGAAAAGTTAACGATATCCTAAAAAAGATGAAAATAGTTTGTATACCATTGCAATCATTAGTTATGCAGAACAAATATTCTTTTACAATAAACGCCATTTACAGGGCATTTTAGCGCCAATTTGCAAGGAAAAAGGTTAAATCACTGTCTGGATTATCTTTTTAAGCTCCCGGACTGCCTCCGGAGGACTGATGATCCTGGCCTCGGGGCCATATGATAACACCCATCGAGCTATCCATGCAAAGTTTTGGGCCATCAGGCTCAAGCTGGCCGAGCCGTCCTTGTTCTTGGTGGCCTGCGCATTGCGCTCCAGTATCCACCTGGCGATGGCCGGAGAGAACCACAGCACCACCTTCTGCTCGTTTCCGGTGGGCTTGAAGATGTGGCCCTGGGCGAACTTGTTGACGTCAAACCCTTCGGGTATCCGGTATTTTTGTTTAAGGAGTTTGGCCTGTTTTATCCGGCTGACCTTGAAGGTCCGCTGTTCCCGGCTCTTATGGCAGAAGGCCACCGCATACCAGGAACCGTTGAACATCACAAAGCCGTAAGGCTCGATGGTTCTGGTAGAGCTCTGGCCCGAGGAGCCGCTGTAATATTCAATTTCCGTCTGGACATTTTGCTGCCGGGCTTTGCGCAATGTTTCCAGGGCGCCGGGGTTGGAGGATTCGGAAGCCGCCGCCATTATCTTCTCATCCAGATGGTCCACCGCCAGGCGGTCCTGGGGCAGCAGGGCCTGGTCGATCTTGTCCAATATCCCCTTCACTGTTTTGCCGTATGGTCCGGAAGAACCGGCCAACAGCGGCAGCAACGACATCCTTAAGGCCATGGCCTCATCCGGCAGAAGGTGGAGGGGCGCCGCAAACTGCTCGGTGTAGGCCATCTCCAGACGGCCCTGTTCATCCACCGCCGCCATGAAGAGATCGTTGGGCCCAAAGGGCGGCGTGCCGTAAAGGCAGAGGCTGTCCAAATCTTTCAACAGCTGGGCCTGGGAGATCCCCAGCTCGGCGGCAATGTCCCGGACCGGCTGCCCCCGGCGGCTGTTAAGGAACGGGATCAGGGTCAGCAGCCGCTCCAGCTCGCCCGATGTTTTAGCCATACACTGTACTCCGGTTAAATTGTTACTAAACCAAACGATGGTTATCCGCAGATTACGCAGATAAAGCTTGTATGATCATTATTAATGAACCATAGAAAAATCTGCGAAAATCTGTTTAATCTGCGGATATCAGGGTTTATAAAGTTTAAGCACTTGCTGTAGCCGGGCCTCCACCTGCCGGGCCATTTCCTCCGGCTTCTCCACCCGCACTTGGTCGCAGTGGGCCGCGGCCCAGCGGATGAAGGAATCTGTGTTACTGACCATTATGCTGACGCTGTCCGCTCCATTGTTCCAGACCGCCTGCGGGCCCAGTTCTTTTTTGACCAGCCAGACGTTTTCGGGTTTGACTTTCAGGGTAACCGGCACAACCAGGCCCCCGCCCAGTTCCCAAGCCTTACGGCCCAGGTATTTTGACTTGTCGAAATCTTTGGGCACATTGAACCGGGGCTGGCCGTTAAGCAGTTTCAGTTCCTGGATGCGGGAGACCTTGAAGGTGCGGACCTCTTCTCTCTTGTGGCAGTATGCTATCAGGTACCACACCCCGGCATTGTAGATCAGAAGATAGGGGTCGGCTTGCCGCTGGTCCCTGGCATCGCGCTGGATGCTGTGATAGCTGAACCGGATGGAGACTCCCTCCTTTACCGCCTGCTGGATGCGTCCCAGCACTTTGGCTTCGGCGGCGGCCTCGGGCCGGGCATTGGCGCTGAGCCCGATCTCGGATCGCCGTTCATTTCCCCCGGGCTTCTGGCAGCCTATCTTTTGGGCCAGGCTGGCCAAAGCCTTGGCCTGGTCTTTGGCGGCCGGGGACTGCGGCCCGGCGCAGACCAGGGAGATTACCGCCCATTCTTCTGAAGTAAGGTCCAACCGGGGCAGGTAGTACTCTTCGTGGTCTATCAGGTACCCCAATTCCTGCGCCTCGTACTTGGCGGCCTGGGCGGGATTGTCCACTTCTTCTCCGGTCTCTATGGAATAGACCTTGAGCGGCACCCCCAGGCTGCGCAGCTCCCTTTTATCCCGTTCAAAGGTCCGGTCAAAGCTGGAACCGGAAAGCCTTTGATAGTGGGGCAGTAGTTCCCTGATCTTGGGCTTGGGAACCGGGCGGCGGTGCTTTAAAAGCAGGGATACCAGTTCCAAAAGTCTCTCTGTCTTTTTCTGGGCCATTGTTTGCCGGAATATTCAGTTCATATTTTAAGTGAAACATAATGATAAGCCTTTGACCGGTTAAAAGTCAATAAAAAAGGCCGGATCAATTATGTTTTGATCCGGCCGGGGTAAGTAGCAAGATATTTAGGACGCAGATAAACGCAGATTTTATAAATTCAATAATATTGTCAGCGCAATCAATTCCAATCTGCGGAAATCAGCATCCGGTATATTCCCTGGAAGTTCCTGGAGGCTACTATGCCGCCCGCAGTTCTGTCAGCAGGTCACTGAGATCTATCTGCCCGGGATGCGATGGGCCTGCAGGCCCTCCGGCAAATTCGGAGTATAGTTGATAGAACTTTTCCCTGCTGCCCGACAGAACGCCCTGACAATGGCCGCAAACGCCCCACCAGCCGTTCCGGCCGCTTAAGGCGCCCCCTCCGGCCCCCAGAATGTAAACGGTCTCGCCACAGGCCGGGCAGGTCTCGGTCCATTTATCCTGGTTCCAAAGGTCCAGCAGCCGGCCCAGGGCTATGGCCTTGGTCTTTAAATGAGGCAGACCGATGTAGGCGGTGTTCAGGCAGCATCCGGAAAGCCTGGGATCCTGGGTTATCTGCCGGCTGTTTTCCACCAGCAGGCCGATGTTCCGGGCCAACAACCGGACTTCCTCCCAGGCGTTGTTCCGGAGGGAAGGCTTTAAGCCGTTCTTGTTATCCGATCCGTTCATTTTTTAGTCCTCACCATTTCAGTTTTTTTATACGGGTTTATTTTATGTCCGGAGTTTACCCTGATGAATAGAAGGGTGCTTTTTGTAGCTGAAAAATTTTATTTAACCGCCCTAAGAGCGCTGGGGCTAAATTACTGGTTTGATCCCGTTTCCGGGGTTTCTTTCTGGTCCTTCTTTTTGCCGGCCACTCTGGCGATCAGGCCGCCCAGCATCCGGGATATCTCACCCAAAAGTTTGAGCCTCTGTTCGGCCGCTTCCGGGGTCATATAGCCCATCCGGGCTATCTTGTGGTACCAGTCCTGGGTGGCAAAGGCGAAGCCCTTGGCCGCGCTCAGGCGGTAGCTGAACTCCTTCTGGCCTCCCCGGCCATAGCCCTCGGCGATACTGGCGCCGATGGAGCCGGCGCACTTGACCACCTGGCCGGCCATTAAAAATGAGGCCTTGCCCTGGGGGAACCTTTCGGTGTCCTGGGCGGCCAGTTCAAATAGTTCCTCCGCTTTTTGCCAGACTATCAGGTCGGTAAAGCTGGCGGTTTTGCTGTTGGTTTGTTCCATGTTCACATTCTCCTTTTGTAAATACACATCACTTTTGGTTGTTTGTTTTTTGCCCGCGCTCTTTGGGGCCGGTTTGTTTATTGTTTGAAGTTTACTTGTGAGGGGTGACAGTTTTTGGCCTGGCTCCGGTTCTTGGCCTGGACCGCACAAGTACCCACGGCCAGGATCAGGAACATTACAGTGGCAGTTCTCCTGAACATTTGAGACACCTCCTCTTAATTTATAAATACTGACTACCGTTGATTGACTGTATTTTAGTTTTAAGGGGTGACAAATTTCGTTTCCAAAAAGATATTTATCTCCCGCTATTGATTTTGCGCTTCCCGCACCTTATAATTGTTAGATTGAGCAACCTCCAACAAATATATACAAACCTCAATGAAAGGACCTTTATGGCTGGATGGTTCAAAAATCTCAGGATCAGGAACAAGCTCTTGCTCTCCTTCTTTATGGTGATACTGCTGGGGGCGATTGCCTTGACCCTTAACATTTCCTACATGATCAATGTCCGGGCCTCGACCGACCGGATGATAACCGAAACCCAGAAGATGACAGCCCTGCGGGAGTTTCAGAGCGTTTACTCCGCGGTGGAAATGTACGAGCGCAGTTATCTGCTGAGCGGGAACGAGGAATTCCTGGAGAAACGGGAGGAGTCCGAGATGGCGGCCGGAAAACTTTTGGAAAGAGCCCGGTCGCTGGCCCACGATGAGGAAAAAGAAGAATTCGCCAAGCTGGCGGAAATGATGGAGGGCGAGGAAGAGTTCAACCGGGTGGTGGCCCTTTACCAGTCCGGAAAACGCAAGGAAGCCATGGCCCTTACCCAGGAGCTTTACAGCGAGGTATTGGACGAAGCCGACGTGCAGATAAGCCGGATCATCAACAACGCCCAGCAGCTATTGGACCAGATAAATGCCCAGACCCAGCGCCAGGTGCACAAGACCGTGGCCACCGGGTTTATCGTAGCCCTGGCCTCGGTACTCTTGAGTCTGCTGATGGCGATCCTGCTGGCCGGAAGCATCACCACCCCCATCGCTCATTTGCGGGACGTGGCCGAGAAGATCAGCCTGGGAGAGCTCAGCATCCGGGTGAATGTTGACCAAAAGAACGAGATCGGAGAACTCGGGGACTCATTTGAACGGATGGTGACCGCAGTGAAATTCTTTGCCGCTGAGGACGGGGAAGCCCAGGAAGACCAGGCCGGAAAGGAGGGCCAGAAATAATGTTGTACGACAAAATACTGAATATCACCAAATATTATCTGGGCCCTGCCGCCGAACCTTTCCTGAACCGCCAGATAACCAGACACCTTAAGACCGAGGCCTCCATGCTGGAACCTCAGCATATTGGCGAGTTGGCCAGATGGTGCGGCATTTCCGGGGCCTTGATCATGGACAAAGCCAAAGCGCAGGAGTTCAGCCAGAGGATCCGGACCGTGGTCTGATAGTTTTTTTAGTCTTATACTGGGAAACAGAAAAGCGCCAATCATTTGGCGCTTTTTTTGTTGGGGTTTCCCGCATTCCGGCAACGATCTTAAAAGAATGCTCCCTGTCAATTAATATCAGTGGAGCAACGTGCCGGTTCTTATCCTTCGCGAATAGATCTGGCCTGCCGTGAGCCCGGCCCCTTGCCTTACAAACGAATGGTGGAGCTGATCGGATTCGAACCGACTACTTCCTGCTTGCAAAGCAGGCGCTCTACCAATTGAGCTACAGCCCCACTTACTTACTTCCTTGCTGTGCCTGCCCCCCTTGCGCCCCGCCCTGAGCGGAGTCGAAGGGAGCTACAGCCCCACTTAAATGCTTTCGTGTTGTACTTGGCTGCCCCGTTTCCCGTCCCGAGCCTGTCGAGGGAAGCTACAGCCCCACAAAGACGTAATTATAACAGATTTTTTAATTTTTGCAAGGCAAAAAGAAAGCGGCCCCGGTAAAACCGGGGCCGCTTTGAACAAGTTATCTAAGATTAGAATGTGTAGGTCATGCCGATGGAGGTGATGGGCTCAGTGTGGGACACACCGGCCATGCCGCCGTTGTCAATGCCGCTGAACATATAGCCCAGGGAATACGGGGCGTTGTTATTGACCTTGGTGTCAATGGCCAGTTTACCGAATTTGAAGCCCAGACCGAAGGCATAGAAATACGGGGCATCGGTGGACGAGTATTCTGTGGTGGCGGCGGTGGTCTCGTACTTGCCGGAGTTGCTCTGCAGCAGCTTGGCAGCGCCCGCCCTCAGGGTCAGCCACTTCAACAGGTCCACTTCCAGTCCGGCGCAGAATCCGGGGAAGGTAAAGGTGCTGTTCTCTTCGGTGTTGACGCCCACCCCGAACACCCCCATGGTGTCTTCGATGGTCTCGGTGTACTGGCTGACCAGCAGACCGCCCACGATGGTGACGTTCTCGGCCGGCTTGTAGTTGCCTCCAAAGGCGCCGCTAAAGCCGAAGCTGCTGGTCTTGCCGCCCTCGGCGTGAATGGCGGTGTCAACATATGAGGTCTTGTAGGCCACCGAGTTCATGCTGATGCCGATCACCGGGATCAACGCAAAATTGTCGGCCATTCCGTAGCTGGCGCGCAGACCGATGTCCAGTCCCATGCCGCCGTCGGATTCGATGGTGGCTCCGTCCTGGGGCGGGGTGGGCCAGGTGTAATCGTACTTGCTGGAGAAGCTCTGCATCTTGAGAGAGAAGGCCAAATCGGCGCTGGTGTTCTCGTTGACTTCCATGGCCACGTTGCCGTTGATGTCCCAGATGCTGGAAGAGCCTTCGCCCTTTTCGGTGGCGGTGGCGGTGATGGTGTCGCTGTAATCATAGGAAGAGGATGAGCCGGCCCAGCCCACATGCAGTCCCAGACCAAGTTTATCCATCTTGCGGGCATAGAACATATGGAAACGATTGTCCGGGGCGGGAACCACCAGGTCGTAGCCCATCGGGGACAAAGCCGGCAGCGCGTTGGAGGTGTTGATGTTGTTGATGGCGTCGTTGAAGAAGTCCGCTCCCAGTATCTCGTGGTTGATGTCCAGCCCCACCACGCCATAGGTCTGTTCGGCATTGGAGAACAGCACAGCAGCCGAACCGTAGGTCCAGCCGTAATCGCTGGTGACCGGGAAACTGTTGCCCATTTCGGCAGCGATCAATCGGGGATAGGATAACGCTGCTGCGGGCAGGAAATAGATATCGGTATAGTCATCAACGAAGATCGAGGCTGGGCCAAAAGTGGCCACCCGGGTCTCGGTGGCGGCTGCCATGCCGAACATGATCGCCATTAAAGCTAGTACCATTAGTGTTCTCTTCATGTGGTTGAAACCTCCTTAGTTATGTTGAGTGAGTATCTAGTTAATTACGGTAAAGATACCACAACATATTGTGGTTTGTCAATGATAAATTGACTTATTTTTAACATTTTTTAACCATTTGAAAATGATGTCAAACCGACGGTCGGCAATAAAAAAGAGCGCCTTTGTCCCGGCGCCCTTTTCCCTAAAGCCTGAAAATACCGGTTAAAATCTGATTCCCAGCACTAGGCCAACGGTTTGAAACCCAAAATCCATGGTGCTGGTCAATGGGTTCCTGGTGAAACCGGAGTAGGAAACCGTAACCCCGCCGTCGGTATAGGACTCGGACCAGGTGGTCTCGTCCTTGCCCTCGCTGGACATCTGTATCCCCAGTTGGTATTCCGCCCCCAGGCTGATGGCCTCGGTGATGAACCACTCGGCTCCCAGCAATGCCCCGCCGCCGAAATTGGTGCTGCTGCGCTCGGTCTTGGTGTTATAGACCCCGGTCATGGTCCCTCCGACCTCGACGTAATTTTCACCATATTCCCTGGTGTAGGAGCTCATGCCGAAGCCGAAGCCCAGCCCGCCATTGACGTTGACCGCTCCCTTGGTCAGCAGCGTCTTTTCCAGGGCCAGCTCCAGCCCAAAGCTGTTGGTGGAGGTCTTGTCATCTTCATAGGTGGTCTGAAAGCCGGCCACGGTGTCGATGTTCTCGTCCTTTTGGGTGGTGGAGCCCATATTGAAGGTGATCACCGGGCGCAGGGCCAGGCCCTGGGAAAGATAATACTTCAGGCCCAGTCCTCCGTTGTAGGTTCCGGCATTGACGAAGGTGGCGTTGAACAGCAGGGCCTTATCACCCGGTTCAATGCCTTTGGATGCGTCGGCCGCGTAGGCCGAGACGGCCATGGCCAGGACTGCCAGGATCAGCAGGACCTTCTTCATGTTGGTTGGTACCTCCTTTTTAAATTTTGGTTGCCTGATTGGTTGGGTTGGGATAAGTATTATTGCTTGGATTCCGGAGGATCACCGGATGACTATCATCTTCCCAATTCCCCGGCTATCTCCTGCCTGAAGCTTGAACAGATATACTCCGTTGGCCACCCGCTGGCCACTGTGATCTTTGAGATCCCATATTTTTGAATAATATCCGGCAGGCTGCTTTCCTTGGGTCAGGGTGGCCACCTTCTGTCCGGCAATATTGTAGATCTCCAGCCTTACAACAGCTTCGCACGGAAGCTGATAGTTGATGACCGTGGAGTGCCCGGCCGGGTTGGGCCGGGCCGGGCTAAAGGAAAAGACGGCTGGGAGGCCGGGCTTGACAGGCATGGGCGTGGCCAGGCTTCCTTCTGCCAGTACCTCCCCGTCTTTATCATAAAGGCGGTAGCTCAGGCTGACCGGTGTCTGTCCCTTGGTTTCGGAAAGACTAAAGCGGAAGAGTTCGCCGGTGGTCTTGGTGCCGCCAGGCCAAAGCGCGGCGCTGATCTCGGTCAGTCCCAGGGTCTGCCGGGTCAGGAACAGCTGCGGATTGCCCTCTGAGTTCCAGAGTTCGGAGGCGGTGACGGTGACGGTTCCGGCCGCGGGGTCAAACCTCAGGGAAACGTCCAGCGAACTGAATTCAATTCCGGGCCTGACCTTCACTAGCATCCCTCCGCCATCGGTGGCTGATTCCAGAGTTAAGGATCCGGGATCACCCTGCTTGGCCGGGGCGTATTTTGCGCTGCCGGATCGATTCCAGGAATAGATCAAGCCCATCAGGTCCTCAAAATCCAATTTGGTGGAACTGCCGATGTAGATCCGCTGGTGGGGCCAGGTGCCGAAGTATGGCCCGGCCTCGAAATACCTGCTGTAATTATACCAGCCCCAGGTAAACAAGGCCAGGTCGGGGCCGTTCAGCAGTCCGTCGGAATTATAGTCGCCGATGAACGAGGTCCGGAAGGTCATCTGGTAACTGTCGGTGGAATCGCCGCTGGCTGTCCCGCTGTTGTTGCCGTCCAGGGTGGTGCTGTTGGTAGAATCGCGCAGAGTGCCGTGAATGAAGACAGTGATGGTGTCGTTGGCGGCCAAAGCGGTGTCCGGGGCGACCATCAGGGTGCGGCTGGTGGCCTGCCAGGTGAAGGTGGACCTGACGATGGAGGTGTGCCGGCCCCGGACCTTGATATGGGTGGTGTCGATGAAACCGGTGTAGATGGGTTTGGTGAACTGGATCCAGACCGACTGGCTGGGGGCCCACAGCGCCCCGGTATCCGGGGTGATCAACGCCACCTGCAGCAGGCCGGCGACGGTGACGGTGCGGTAGTTGCTGTAGGCCGACCAGTTGCCGGCCAAGTCGCGGCAGCGCACCCGCCAGTAATGAGTACCGTCGTTGAGGCCCCAGAGCGGACGGACCGCGGTGTCGGCCAGGGCCGAATCCATCTCCAGCGGCGAGAACGAAGTGTTGTTGGCCGCCTGCAGCCGGTATTGGATGGCCTGGGCCGACGTGTTCCAGATGAAGGCCGGCAGGTTGGTGGTCACCGTGCTGTTGTCCCCGGGATTAAGCAGCACCGGCACCGCCGGGGCCTTGGTGTCCACCGTGAATTTACGGCGGGCGGACCAGACAGACCAGTTGCCGGCGGCATCCCCGGACTTCACCTTCCAGTAATATGCGCTGTCGGGCAGTGTCACCTGGATGGTGTAGGCCGTGGTATCGGTTTCCTCATCCACTATGGTGCTGCCAAAGGCGCTGTCCGGGCTGACCGCCAGCCGGAATTGCACAGCACCCGTAACCGCGCCCCAGGTGAATTGCGGGGTATTGTCATTGATCAGACTGTCATTGCCGGGCAAGGCTAAAGCCGGAGCTGCCGGAGCCTGGGTGTCTATCCGCAGTATGCGGGCCGGCGACCAAACTGAAGTGTCGGACGCAGAATTCTGGCCCCGGACCCGCCAGTAGTACAGGGAATCTGTCAGGGTTATGTTGGCCAGGCTGTCGGCGGCTAGAAGCGTGTCCTTGACCACCGTGGCGAAATCGGAACGATACGAGCACTGCAGGCGCGATCCGGTCTGGGTGGTGGCTCGCTGCCACAGGAAGGCGTTGGAGGCGCTGTCGCTGATGGCCCCGTTGTAGGGAGAGACCAGGATGGGTGCGGTGATGGTGTTGTCCACCAAAGTGCTGCATTCGGCCACCCCGGCAAAAACTTCGGTGTTATTGGCTGAATCCCAGGCTGCCACTTCAAAGTAGTACTTGCTGCCCTGGACGCCGGCATAGGTGTAACTGTTGCCGGCATAATAGGTGTTCAGGTCGTTCCAGGTGCCGGAATTGACCTTCATCTTGATGTAATAATAGTCCTTGAGGCCCGAGCCGCCCTGGTCGGTTCCGTCGTTCCAGCTGACGGTAAAATTGGTGGTCCGGCTGAACTCATTGGAACGGGCAATGGCTCCGCTCGGCGGTATGGTATCGTAACGCAAGTTGACCGTGGCATTATTGCGGTAATCCAGGTTGCCGGCGTTGTCCCTGGCCCAGACGTAGAATGGCGTGACCCCCACGTTCTGGACCGCTGCAATTATCGGCAAGGTAGTGGAGTGATACCCATAACCGGTGGTATCATAATTCGATGATGGCGCGGAGCCGTACTTGTAATAATAACACTGGTTGCCCGAGCTGTCGAAAGGCGGAGTGAAGCTGACGTTGAAGCTGTTGTTCTTGGTCCAGAGAGATGGATTGGCGCCGTTGGCGGTGATGGCAGTTGGCGCACCCGGCGCCTGGGTGTCCAAACGGAAATATGTGCTGTCGGACCAGGGAGCCCAGTTACCGGCCAGGTCCCGGGCCCGCACATGCCACCAATGGCGGCCGTCTCCCAGGGCTGTCTGCAGGGTGCAGCCGCCTACCGATACCATTGTATCAATCTCTAACACGGTAAACGCCGAATCCCGGCAGACCTGCAACTGGTAGCGGAAGGCATCAGAGATGTCGGAGTAATCAAAAGCTGGTTTCTGAGTATTGATCAACTGCCCCGGGTTGGGCAGTACGTGGGAGGTCTTGGACGGCGTCTGGGTATCAATGGTAAAGCGCCGGGCTGGGCTGTAATCTCCCCAGGTGCCGGCTCCAGCCCTCACCCTCCAATAGTGGTTAGCGTCCCCCAGGAAAGTGTCGCTCTGGCAGGATGATGCCGTAAGCACAGTGTCGTATTCCATTGCGGCGAAAGAATCCGCCAAGGCCACGGCGTAAACCCGCGACCCGCCTTCGACATGGTTCACCGCCCGGGGATGGTAGGGGTCGCTTATGTTAAGCAGGAAAGACCCGCTGTACTCGCCACCGGTGATCAGGTAGTCGCCGCTTACGGCCACCTGGCTGAAATCGTAACCATACTCGGTGGTATCGTAAAGGGCCACCTGGAAAGGCCCGGCCGGGTTGCTGATATTGACCACCCGCACCCCGTCGTAGCCGGCTCCGATGTAGGCGAAATTGCCCTTGACGGCAAGCTGCTGGTAGCTGCCGGGACCGGTATTCATGAAACCCACCTGGACCGGGGAGGCCGGATTGGAAACATCCACCACGGTCAGGGAGCCGCCATTTGTAAGATAGCAGTAATTCCCCGACAGGGCCATGTCGTCGCCGCTCACCGCCAGCGATCCGAGCAGGGTGGGGTTCCGCGGATCAGTTATGTTCACCGATTTCAGTGCCGCATCACCGACCAGATAAGCGATATTGCCGCTTATGGCCAGGTCCCTCACCCGGCTGGTGGTGTCGAACCTGGCGGCCAAAACCGGGTTGGCCGGGTCGGCAATGCTGTATATCCACATGCCGTAGTTCCCATCTCCGATATACAGGAAACTGTCCTTGACCACCGCGCAATAGTTGCTGACCGAAATGGTTTTCAACAGGAACGGATTGCGGGGATCGGCTACGTTGAACAACCGGACCTCGCTGTAGGACGAGGTCACGGCCAGGGTCTCGCTCAGGAAAATGTTATTGACGTAACTACCGGTTACGACCGGCCCGGACTGGAAACAGTTGGCCGTGTCGGACAAATTGAATATCTTCAACCCGTCATAATAGTTGGCCACGTAACCCCAACGGGTGCCCCGGGCCACCTGCAGCTGGTATTGTATAGCAGTGGGAACGTCGGCCCAGTCGAAGTCCGGGAAGCTGTCGTTGGTGACGGTGTCGGCCGGGGGGAAAGTGAGTGTAGGCACGGCAGGCTGGGCAACTGTTTGACTAAAGATAGCGGCTAGCGCCAGCGTCATCAATAAGATATTCTTCATTTTCCGCCCTCCTTCTTGCCGGTGACAGTGACATAACAATTATTGGGATATGTTATGCCGGCGATGGTATTGTTAAGGGTGTCGCGCACATCCGCCGAAACTATGTAAATGCTGCCGGAACTCTTGGCCTCCAGCTTGAACTTGCAGATCCGGCCACTGCCGGTGACTCCGGCCGGAGTGCCCCCGGCCACCCCCATGTTCAGGTCAAAATAATACTGGTAACTTGAGGTGCTGAAGAACGGCCCCAGCGGCGAACCTCCGTTCTTGATCCACATCATCCCGGTGTCGGCTCCGGTGCCGATGGTGTCCAGGGCGTAGGGGTAGGCGTAGATCGTCAGCTTGACCCCAGCCGCCGGGGTGGTCATATCCTCCAGTTCACACCACATGGTCACAGTGTCGCCGGCGGCCACGGTCTGACTAAGCGGATAGAGCATGATGGAGTTGTTGTACCGGTTCTTTATATAATGCCTGACCGCCACCTTAGTGGTGTCAAAATAACTTCCGTCGCCGCCGTCCCGGGCCAACACCATCACGGTATGGGAGCCCTCGCTGGCATTACTGATGATGGCGAAGGTGTCTGTTTTCCATCCGTGCCAGCCCATGTTGTCGATCTGCCAGTTGAATTCCTGGGCCGAGCCAACCCTGGTCCATCGGACGGTATCCACACTGCCGGTCAAGGTAGCGCCTTCCCCGGGATAGACTATGCTGGCGCCCGGAGCCAGAAAATTTGGGTTCAACAAATCGGCCGGGTTGGTGTGTTCCGGCGCCATGGGCTTGCTGCATCCTTCCAGGGACATGGTCAGCGCCAGGATCAGGACAGCAATAACGCTGGTCATATCATAAATGTTCTTTTTCATACTCGCCTCACCAGCTGTAGGTTAATAATAACGAGGTCTTGAGCCCACCGGTCTTGTCCGGCACGGGCGCGACCTTGAACTTGGGCTTGCCCGGAAAGAAAGCGATGGCGTCAATGAATTGGAAGGCCCACAGCCCAGCGGTGGCGTAAATGGCAGTCTTCATCTGCTTGTCCCTGTCAATGTACACACTGTATTTGCTCTGCCACTCGTCATAGGTACTGGAGGCAGCCACGGCGTTAGTGGCCTGCAGGTAATTGTTCTCAGCGTCGTCCGCATTCTTACGGGCATCCTCCCTGGCTCCGATACTGGCCCCGGTCCAGCCCACCCCCCCCATCCAGGCTACCAGGTATAGCGCGCCTATGGTCTTGCGGTCGGAATGCCACTGGCCCATTCCCGGGAAGAATAGAGAGGTGAACCCGGCCTTGACCCGGGATTTGCGCTTCAGATCCAGCTTAAGCGTATAGCCCTGGTCGCGGTCTATGGCCACCAGCCCCGAGACCGGATGGTATCCTTTGGCCTTGAACTTGAAGTTGTAAGTGCCGAACGGCAGTTTGACGGAGCAGGGCAGTTTGCCGACGTTGACGGTGTCCCCCAGCCAGACCTCGGCCCCGGGCGGGTTTCCTTCCAGGGCCACCTGGTATTCCTGCACCGAAAGCCGCACCTTCATGTCGTAGTCTTTGACCTCCTTCAATGACACCAAGCCTTCGTAGTCCTGATAACCCGGTTTTTTCAAAACCAATTTGTGGGTGCCCAAACCCTCATTCTCGATCTTGAGGTCGGTCTTGCCCACCTTGCGGGCATCCCAATAAACGTCGGCATCGGCCGGGATGGAGGAGACGAACAGGCTGGCCGAGGGCACCAGCTTCCAGACCACCTTCTTCATCCCCCACTGCTGGACGTCCTCGATGGTGCCGGTGAAATCCTGGGAAACTTCGGTCTCGATCACACCCTTCTCCACGTCTATCACCCGGGCCTGGACGGTATAGGTGTTGCCGATCTTGGAGATGGTGCCGCCCATCATCTTGGTGACGGCCATAAGCTGTCCCACTTTCACCAGGCAGGAGGCGTCGGAGCAGGCCCCGGTCAGCTGGAGCTTCTGCTCCCTCAGGATCTTGTCCATCTGCTCCCGCTCCAGCACGTTGAAGTGGTTGGTGGCCACCAGCTCGGCCCGCAGGCGGTCGGACAGTATCACCGCCTCGGCCTGGCTGATGTTGCGGGGCTCGAACTGGAGCACGGCCACCGCGGTCTTCTCCGGGGCTTTGTCCTGGGCCGCTGCCGGAAGTATCGCCGCCAATACCGCCATCAGCAGAATGAAGATCAATTTTTTAATTGGGTACATTTTTCACCTTTTTGCTTTTCTTGCCTTTAATTCCTTTCTTCAGCACCAGCTGGTCCAGCACTTTCTTGACATTAGCCAGCCCCTTCTTCTCATCAAAGCCTACCCCGGCGTAGCGCAGGATCCCATTGTTGTCAATGATGAACAGCGAAGGGAAACTTTTGACCCCGTACTTTTCCCCGATGGCGTTGAACTGGTCCAGCAGTACCGGATGGAAATAGGCGGCGGGGTTGAAATTGGCCAGCACGGTGTCCCTTTTCTCGCCCACGTCTATCAGCACCAGCAGCACCGAGTCCTTGGGGTATTGTTTTATCAGAGAATCCAGCAGGGGCAGTTCCTTTTTGCAGGGCCCGCACCAGGTGGTAAAGAAGTCCAACACCACTGTCCTCCGACCCTGGGGGGCCATGTGCTCGGACAGGAAGAATTTGGAGCCGTCCAACGCCGGCAGAAAGAAAGTCGGGGCCGGCAGGCCCACTTTGACCGAATCCTGGGCCATAAGCGCCGCCGGTAACAGCAGGACCAGGGCCAGGTACTTTATGATCTTCATATCCGTCTCCTTAACAACTGTTCACAGTTCACCGTTTACTGTTTATCGTTCATTGTCAATTGATCCTATTTGTCCGTCAATGCCGCCACCCCCGGCAAAACCTTGCCCTCCAGGAACTCCAGGCTGGCCCCGCCACCGGTGGAGATGTGCGATATCTTGCCGGCCACCCCGGAAAGGTGCACAGCTGAAGCGGAATCCCCGCCTCCCACGATGGACTTGGCCCCGGTGGCCGCCACCGCCTTGGCCACTTCGAATGTCCCCCGGGCGTATTCCGGGGTCTCGAAGATGCCCATCGGGCCGTTCCAGACTATGGTCTTGGCGTTTGAGATTACCTTGTTATACTCGGCTATGGTCTTCGGCCCGATGTCCACACCGGCCATGTCTTTTGGGATCTCATTGACCACTTGGGGATTGACGAAATTGAAGGTCGGCTTGCCCTTCTTGTCCGGCTCGCCCTCCTTCTTCTCGGCCGCCACATGGTCCGTGGGCAGGAGGAACTTGATGTTCTTGGCCTTCGACAGGATGTCTTTGGCCGTCTCCAGCTTGTCCTTTTCCACCAGGGAGGAGCCGACCTCCCGGCCCTGGGCCAGAAGGAAGGTGTAGGCCATGGCCCCACCGATCAGGATGGCATCGGCCTTGGGTATCAGGTTCTCGATCACTGCGATCTTGTCCGACACCTTGGCCCCGCCCAAAATGGCCACGAAGGGATGCTCCGGCCTCTCCAAAACGGCCGAAAGGTAGTCGATCTCCTTTTCCATCAGGAACCCGGCGGCGTTCTTCTTGAAGTGCTTGGTGACCCCTTCGGTGGAGGCGTGGGCCCGGTGGGCCGTGCCGAAGGCGTCGTTGACGTAAAGGTCGCCCAGTTCCGCCAGCTGTTTGGCAAAAGCTGGATCGTTCTTCTCCTCCTCGGCGTGAAAACGCAGGTTCTCCAGCAGCAGCACCTGGCCGTCCTGCAGTTCTTGTGACTGCTTCAGCGTCTCGGGTCCGGTGCAGTCCGCAGCGAATTGGACCGGCTGTTTGAGCAGTTCCGAAAGCTTCTCGGCCACCGGTTTCAAAGTGAACTGCATATTCACCTGTCCGTCGGGCCGCCCCAGGTGGGACATCAGGATCACTCTGGCTCCGTGTTCAAGAAGATAGTTGATTGTGGGCAGTGCCCCCACTATCCGGGAGTCGTCCTTGATGGCCAGGGTCTTCTTGTCCTGGGGGACATTGAAATCGACGCGGACCAGGGCTCGCTTGCCCTTGAGGTCCAGGTCGCGAAAGTTAAGTTTTTTCATATTGTCTCCTTAATACTATATTATGCCACAGAGCGTTGCCCTGAGTTTATCGAAGTGGCACAGAGAAATATTACGATTCATAATTCAAGATTCACGGTTTGGCCCCGTGCCTTCGTGACAAGATAATTAGAAGAATGGGTTATCCTCCCGCTCGGCTTATATTGTAACAAAATAGGTAATACCTGTTCTGAAAAAACACTAATAAACAATGATTTCCTAATGTGTTTTAGGTTCCCATAATTTTTTCCCCTTTGCAACACGAAATCCTATGTCTCTGAAGCCAAAACCTGTCTCGCTACTGTTCCGTTTTCCCGTGCGGCAGTAACTGTAATCGAGACCCCACGATCCACCACGATAAACACGAAAACCTGGGATGCCTGGACCTTGGGGGTTGCTATCCGGTGGTGAACTACTGTAGTAGTTATCATCATAGTTGTCATGGCACCATTCCCATACATTGCCAATCATGTTGAAACAACCGTATGGTGAAACACCAGATGGAAAACTGCTTACCGGAGATGTATAGGGATAATTGTCTCCGTTACCATTGCTATTGCATTTGGATTGATCCCATTTGTTTCCCCAGGTATATTTTCTACCATCAGATCCCCTGGCCGCTTTCTCCCACTCGGCTTCGGTCGGAAGTCGAAGGCCGGCCCAATCACAATATGCTTTGGCGGCCTCCCAACTAACGTTTACAACTGGGTAGTCAGGTTGGTTGTTAAAGCTGGGCTGTTCAGGCATTGTTCTGCCAGTAACATTGCAATATTTTTTAAACTGCCCTACTGTAACCTCATATTTTCCGATGTAGTATTTATCCAAATATACTGTATGCACGGGTTTTTCGTCATCTTGGTCATCTTTGCTTCCCATGGGAAAAATACCGGCAGGGATTTCTATAAGAACCGAGCCGTCTATTGGGTTTATACTCTCACCTATTCCATTTCCATCAATTGTAACCTTAGCTGCAATCGTTGAGACAGATGCTTGAGCCTTATTATTAATTAATGTGGCAATAATGTTGGTGGTTAGGTCTTTACCTAAGACTACGGATGTATCGTATTGTTGATACCCGTATTTAATCAAACTAATTTGCAATTCGCCAGTTTCAATTTTATCAAGCTTAGCTGGGGTTTCCCCCACTTCAACCCCTTCTATCAATATCTTGGCGCCACTCGGTTTGGAGGATATAGTAATATTACTGTATTCAATATTTCTCTTTAACGAAGTTACTTGGAGTTTGGGCTTCCATTTGCATAGTTCCTCGGCTGCTTCTTTCATTGCCCCTAACAGAACTGAGACATCCCCGGGGTATTGCCGGGAAAAGGCCCTGTCTATCTCCCCGGTTTTAATATCTATCATCCTTAGTTCTACTGCAAAAACATTTCCCATCTTACCTATTGTTCCCCCGACAATCTTCTCTACGCCCAACATCTGCCCAGCTTCCACTAAGCAAGTGCTTTGGTCACAGGCGCCGCTCTGTTGGAATCCTTGTTCTTTCAATATCTCGTCACGTTTGGAACGCTCCACAATTTTAAATCTTCCCAACTTCACAAACTCATTGAGAAGTTTGTCTGTCAGCATTATTACTTCTTTGCCGGTTAACCCCTCGGTGACATTCAGATCCATCACGGAAACTGACAACTGTTGGGATGAGGACATTACTGGTGATAGCAGGACTAAAGTAAAAATAATGGAGAATAACAATTTCATTACTGAACCTCAAATGTATGATTAATTTGATCATTTTAGATCAAACACATAACACCCCAAACATATATTACTCAGTCCACCATATGTGTATTGGCAATGAGGGTAATATTATGGATTACCATCATCTATCACAGGAAAAAATACGTTTATAAAATATTGTTACTTTGCCGGACGAAAACCGACATTCAGGTAGTTTCTGCCTTCGTGCGCACCAAAACTACGGTAGGCAGTACGACAGTAATAATTCTGTAGTTTCCATGCACCGCCGCGCA
This sequence comes from candidate division TA06 bacterium, assembly GCA_016235665.1. Classification (NCBI taxonomy): domain Bacteria; species candidate division TA06 bacterium. Next base: position 19,289 of record JACRJI010000001.1, read on the forward strand.
TTACCGAACCAATGCCAGTTTGCGGCCCCGTAGGGCCGCTGCAAGGGGAACTGCAATAATATTTGTTGTTGTACCAATCATTACACCACTCCCATACATTACCTGCCATATCATGACAACCATAGGGGGAAATCCCCAAAGGGAAACTACCCACTGGCGAGGTATAAGGATAATTGTCCCCGTTTTCACTACTATTACACATGGTGCTGTTCCATTCATTTCCCCAGGGATATTCTCTGCCCTCCGTTCCTCTTGCTGCTTTCTCCCATTCAGCTTCAGTCGGCAACCTAAGCCCGGCCCAATCACAGTACGCTTTAGCGTCACACCAACTAACATTTACTACCGGATGGTCCTCCCGGTTGTTCCAGTTTGGTTGCTCAATCATTGTTCTACCAGTAACATTGCAAAACTTCTTAAACTGTCCTACTGTCACTTCGTATTTGCCGATGTAGTATTTATCTAAATAAACCTTATGCACAGGCCTCTCTTCAGGGCTTCTATTGTTACTTCCCATAGAAAAGTCGCCTGCTGCAACTTCCACCAGGATACTGCCATCCTTTTCGTTCCTAATTTCTCCCTTGCCGAGAGGGGAAAGGAGTACATTCTGAGGTTCAGCCTTTAGGTCAGGCGTTTGCGTTATGGGTGTCCTGGATAATAGGACATTAATGCTGGACGGAGATTCCTTGTCGATGGTTACAATAGTATCGTACTGTTGATACCCATACTTTATCAAACGTATTTGCCAAGCCCCTGCTTCTATTTTATCAAGCTGGGCTGGGGTTTTTCCCACTTCGACTCCGTCTAGTATTATCTTGGCGTCACTTGGCATGGAAACAACTTTAACGCTGCCATATTCTATTTTTGACTCAATAGCTGTAACAATTGCCCCCGGCTTCCATTTTGAGAATTCCTGGGCCGCATCCTTCATAGCGCCAAGCAATGCCGATATGTCACCGGCAAATTGCTGAGAAAAGGCTATGTCTATTTCGCCTGTTTTTATATCCATCATCCTCAATTCGACTGCATAAGCTTTGCCTAACTTTCCAATTGTTCCGCCAAACATTTTTTGAACTCCCAACATCTGCCCGGCTTCTACCAGGCAGACACCCTGGTCGCAAACTCCGGACTGTTGAAATCCCTGTTCTTTCAATAGCTCGTCTCGTTTGGTGCGTTCAATCACTTTAAAGGTTCCCGCCATTACTAACTCATTGATCAGTTTGTCTGTCAACATTATTGCTTCTTTGTTGGGCAACCCCTCGGTTATATTCAAGTCCATTACCGATACTGTCATCTTTTGAGCACTAACGGTAACACCTATAACCAATACCAACAAGAAAACCATTTTATTCATTTTGTAAAAATCTTCCCTGTAAAATGATTAGATGCCTAAACCTACAGAAACGGGTTCTCCTCCCGCTCGGCCCCGATAGTTGTCCTGGGCCCGTGGCCCGGCCGGACCGAGGTGGCATCCGGCAGCACCATCAGTTTTTCCTTGATGGACCTGATTATCTGATCCTCGCTGCCACCCGGCAGGTCAGTGCGCCCCACCGAGCCGGCGAACAGTGTGTCTCCGGAGAAAAGCGTCCCGTCCACCAAAAGTCCGATGCCGCCCTGAGTGTGGCCCGGTGTGTGCAGCACCTTCATTTCCAACTTTCCCAGCATTATCACATCGCCGTCGCTTAACAGCCGGTCCGGCGGCGGTGAGACCAGGTCCATTCCGAACATCTCCGAACCGTTCTGCCGGGCCGAGGTCAGCATATCCGCATCATCGGCATGGATGCACAGCTTGGCCCCGGTCTCCTTGAGCAGGGCGCGGTTGCCGGCGATGTGATCTATGTGCCCGTGGGTGTTGACGATGTACTTTACCGAAAGACCGTGCTGCTGGATGATGTCCAGAATGGTCTGGACCTCCTTGGGGCTGAAGGCTCCGGGGTCTATCACCGCCGCTTCCTTGGTCTCGGGGCAGGACGCGATGTAACAGTTGGTTTCCACCAGCCCCTTGGCCACCACTGTTTGGTATATGCTGGGTTTCATAATCTAAAATCTATCAACTATAATTCATATATCTGCCACAGAGGACACAGAGTTATCACAAAGAAAACCTTTTGACCCCATCGATAAGTTTATTTTCACCAAAATTGATCAGTAATGCCCTTTTAAGCCTGGTGCTTTTAAGATACGATAACACCTGTGCAGTGAAGACATCTTCCAATCTACGGACAGATTTTATCTCAACCACAACCTCATCACTTACCACTAAATCAATCCTTTGGCCCTTGATAATACTATCCTTATAGAATACCTTGACTTCTTTTTGCCTGTCAAAGGCAATACCCCTTAATTGCAACTCATGGCAAAGTGCTTCTTCATATATCGATTCCAGCAGGCCTGGCCCCAGAATACGATGAACCTCTATCGCAGCTCCAATTATTGCCTCTGTTAATTTATCTGCCATATTCTTTTCTCGGTGTCTCTGTGCTCTCTGTGGCTATGGTATCTGGATTAAGATCTCCCGGTCCAGGCCCCCGCGGCCAGCAGCGCCTTGCAGACGCAGGCGATGGTCATGTTGTCCCGGATGGAGCCGTTGAGCAGGGCTTTCTTATAGTCGTTAAGTTCCCACATTTTGCTTTTCATGTCGGCTTCGGAATGATCCCTCCGGGGCGGGGCAAAGGACAGGTCTTGGGCCAAAAAAAGATGGAAACGGTTGACCACCGGATCGTTGGATTCGATGATGCCCAGCTGTTTCCATTTTTTGGCGCTGATCCCGGACTCTTCCAGCAATTCCCGTTTTGCGGCCTTGAGCGGGCTTTCATTGCTGTTAATCCCCCCACAAGGCACTTCCCACACCCGTTTTCCCCAAGATGGACGGTACTGCTGGACCAGGCAGACGGCGTTGTCTTGCAGGGCCACTATGCTGACCGCATCGCCCACCTCCACCACCCCGTAAATACCGGCTGACCCGTCAGGCCTAAGGACCTGGTCCTCATGGACGGCGATCCAGGGATTCTGGTATATCTTGCGGCGCTTTATGGTCTGCCAATTTTTCATCAATAACCTACAGTTGCAGTAAAGGCCAAGTGAGGGTGTACATACTGAATACTGAATACTGAATACCGAATACCGACTACTATTTATAGCTTATAGCTTATAGCTTAGAGCATAGAGCTCCTTAGTCCTTAGCCGCTTCCTTCTTCCCCTCGGCCTTCATGTCCAGGCTGAAATCCTTCCAGCCGGCCAGCTGGCTTCCCTTCATATACAGATTGATCACCAGATACTTGTCGTTAAGGTTTTCAAAATAGAGATGGGCGGTCCTCTGGACGTAATTGACCGTTTCCTGCATCATGTTTTTCAGATCGGCCTGAGGATAGCTGAATTTCCCGGCTCCCAGATAGCTGGCCCGTTCCTTTTCCTGTAGGTCAATGTAAGCGTTGATCACCAGCGAATCCGGCCAGGCGAAGCATTGCAGGGAATTGCAGATCAGCCTGGCGCTGATGCCCTGAGCCCGGCTGTTATAGGCTGTCAGCTTCAGCGCGATGTAATCGGCCCGGGTGAACGAGGCCTGCTGGCCGGATTCTTCTGGCAGGTATTTGTATATCCCGGTGGAAACCGCTGACTCTGGCTCTTGTTCGGTCTTTACGGGAGGTTTGACGTCCTTCTTGCCAGCCAGCGCCAGGTTGCCGGCGGTCAGTAAAATCAATATTGCTGACAATGTTTTTTTTATCATATGAATCCTCACTTGTTCACTTTCCATTTGTTTATTTATTGTTTAGCCCTTTTCTAAGTGTCATCCTTAGGATAGCAACTTGCTCAGCTTCCTATTTACATTATTTCCTAATTCCCATATATTTTTTACTCAATCTCTTCCAGCAGTTTCTTCAGCAGGCCTGCGTCGTGCTTGATCCGCTCCGCCGTCCGGTCGCCGATCTTTTCCCGCAGGGCCATGATCTGAGGCGGGTATTTCTTGAGATTGACATTGGACCGGCCCACCATCTCCTCGTCGAAAATCAGCCGGCTGACTGTCTCGTAGATAGTTTGGACCTCGGTCCGTTTCTTGTCCCTTAGTTTTTTCAGCTCCCTCTGGGCGATCTCTTTCTGGAACTTGTCCCGGGCCAGCGATTCCTTCTTGCGCCACTCCATTTCGTCGGGCACGTATTTTGAGGCCAGGGGGGTCACTATCAGCCTTTTGACCGTCTGCATCTCCTCGTCCACCGTGGACTGCTGTTCCAGGATGGAAACTTCAGCTCCGCACACGGTCTCGGACTGTTCCTGTTCGTAGTTCCGGTGGTGGGCTATGTGCATCTGGGTCTCCTGCAGGTCGCCGATCACCTGGTCTATGGACTGGATCTCCAGCAGCTGGCCGGATTTGAGCTCGTGCAGCCAGAACTGGACGGTCTGAATGGAGGAATTCCTGACAGCCTCCAGATAGATCTGGACGTGGAGCGGATTCTTGCTCAATAATCCCAGCACTTCCTCGTCGCTGGGGATCTCTCCCTTGGCCTTGCCCTTGTAGACGCTGGAGGTGATCTCGAAGCCCTGCCCCAGACAGACATAGTCCTTGGTGTCGTTGAAGAACAGGCGGCCGATGAAATACTTCACCTCGTCGCCTGGCTGGAAGCGCAGTAGCACGTGGCTGCCTTCGCACAAGCCCTGTTCCCCCTCCTTTAACTTGAGGACCTCGGCCAGGTCGAACAGCCTGGGGTTGCCCAGCTCGTCGGAAAGTTTTGGCAGGCGCCGGGAATATTCCTGCTGCTGCTCAAGCGACAGGTCTTCCAGGTTGGCGGCCGGGCGCACCAGCATGGCCCGCTTGTTTACGTCCCCGTACTCCTGCTTCAGGTTCTCCATCTCCTCGGAATGCTGGGCGATGGTGATGGTGTCGGAAAGCTGCTGGGCCAGCTGCTCCAGAGTGCGCTCCAGATCGGCCTTTTCTGCCTCTATCGACCTGACCGCCTCCTCCACCATCTCCATGGCCTCGCTGCGGGCCCGGGTCACCAATTGTTCCTTCTCGTTGTCGGAGAGGGTCTGCAGCCGGAACTGGTTGGCCATGGTGGCAAACTGAATGGATTTTCCCTTTTCGTTCTCGTACAGGGTCTTTAGCCTTGTGATGGCCGCCATGTGCTCCCGCCGCTCTGTCTCCAGTTGTTTCAACCGGTCAGCGTAGACCTGGTTGGCCACTGTGATGGCCCGCTGTTTATCCCCGGAAAAGGCGTTGGGGGCGTAGTAGACCAGAATGTCCGTCTTGTACTGGCCCATCACCTCGATCTTGGAGCCGAAGGCCTCCTTGAGTACCTCGGAGAGGTCCACCATCAGGGCTTCCTTGGCGCTCATGATCATCTGGGGGCTGCCCCCGAACATCCGGAACACGGTCTTCTGCTTGTCCCGGATATCCTCGATGGTCATGATGGTGGAAGGCTCCATCACCCGGCCGTCGGGCATGATCACCATGATCTGCTTGCCGGAAGGCTCGATCACCTTGCCGTCGGGCATCAGCACCATGATCTTTTTGGGGGGAGTGTTTTTGTTTTCGGGAGGCATTTTTTACATGATTTATTTTTGTTAAAAACCGGCTGCCGGGACGCTGAAATCGCCTGAAATATAATATATCAATTTACCATAAATTAAAATATTGGTCAATACATTTTTCAATCTTTTATTTGCAGTAAAACCCCGGCCTTTTTAAAGACCGGGGTTTTGTTTTGTATGTATTATTAACGTATTGTAAATTGATTTATTATTGCTCTTAGTTCTGGAGTGTTGCTTTTTATATGCCTTTTATACAAGCTAACGGCTTTCTTTTCTTCTTTTTTATGAGAGAAGTTTATGACCTGTTTGCATACTTTTGAATCAATACCAAATATGCTGTCTCCAAACAACATGTATAAATGCCCCAAATTCCAATCAACAAGCGGAGGTTTCAGCGCGCCGGTTTGTGAAACACAAAGTTTTACGAATTCATCCATAACTGAATTGTTGCCCAAGGTCGGCTTGAAGGAAGTATCGAAGTTAATATATTTGATAAGAATATCATACCGACCATCAGAAGAACGCTGGATGTTGGCAGCAATAGTGTATCCCCTCTTCGCGGCTATCGCTTCCATGGCTGAGGCGACCTGTGTTGGCGTGTAAGAAGCGGCCTGTTTTCTTTGCTCGGCATAGGAAACTGTAACAAGAAATATTCCTGCTATCAATATCTTTAATATATTATAGTGCATAATATTAATCTATCATTTATAAGACCTGTTGTTAAGTGTTTTAACAATAACCCCCGGTCTTTTTAAAGACAGGGGGTTTGTTTCCTGGGGTCTTGTTGGGACACGGCATGCCGTGTCCTTACATTATAGCTGGGCGATCAGCAGATCGCCCGCCCCTACTTTTTCTCTTCTTTCTCCTTCTGGGCCTCGGCTATGATCTTCTGGGTGGTCTCATACGGCACGTCCTCGTAATGCGAGAACTCCATCTCGAAACTGCCCCGGCCCTGGGTCATGGAGCGCAGGGCGGTGGAATATTTGTACATCTCGCCTTGGGGCACGGTGGCCTTCACCACCTGCATTCCCTTGGCCGATTCCATCCCCTGGATCCGGCCCCGCCGGGAGTTAAGGTCGCCCATCACCTGGCCGGCGAATTCCTCGGGAGCCGTCACCTCCAGCTTCATCACCGGCTCTAAAAGCACCGGGCTGGCCTCCAGTACGCCCTGCTTAAGGGCGTGGACCGCCGCGATCTCGAAGCTGGTGCCGGCCGAATCCACCGGGTGGTAGGAGCCGAAATGCAGGGTGGCCTTGACGTCCACGATGTGATAGCCGGCCACGGCGCCTTCGTTCATGGCCGCCCTGACCCCCTTTTCCACCGAGGGGATGAAGTTGTTGGGGACCACCCCGCCCACGATGGCGTCCACGAACTCAAAGCCCGTTCCCCTGGGCAGTGGCTCCAACCGCAGCACCACGTGGCCGTACTGGCCATGACCGCCGGTCTGCTTTTTATGCTTGTATTCGGAACGTTCCACCTTTTTGGTGATGGTCTCGCGGTAGGGTATCCGGGGTTTCAGCAGGTTAACCTCCACATTGTACTTCCGCTTCAAACGGCCGACCATAAGATCCAGATGCAGTTCGCCCAGTCCGTTGATCAAGGTCTGCCGGATCTCGGGCACAAAGCCGTAGGTAAAGGTGGGGTCCTCGTCCCGGATCTTGGAGAGGCCGGTGGTCAGCTTGCCTTCGTCGTCCTTGGATTTGGGTTCCACCGCGATGGAGATGGAGGCCTTGGGCTGGATGATGGCCGGCAGGATCACGGGATGGGCCTTCTGGCCGATGGTGTCGCCGGTGCCGGAGTCCTTGAGCTTGACCGCGATCCCGATGTCTCCGGTGCCGATCTTGGCGGCGTCGGTCCGCTCCTTGCCCAGGGGATAGAACAGCTGGCCGAATTTCTCGGCCTTGCTCCGGGAGCAGTTGTAAAGCTCAGTGCCGGTTTCAATGGACCCGGAATAGACCCGGAAGAAATTCAGGTTGCCGGCATGGGATTCGATCGAAGTCTTAAACATGAAGGCCAGGGGCTGCCCGGCCGGATCGCACTTGACCTCCACCTGCTCGTCGGTTCCGGCCTTGACCGCGCTGACCGTTTTGATGTTGGCGGCCGGGGGGAAGGAGGCGGTAACGATGGAGGCGAAGGCCTTGATGCCTATCTCAAAATATCCGTCTCCGGCGAACACCGGCACTATCTTCTGGCTGGCGATGCCGGCCTTCAAACCGTTGGCGATCTCGGTCTCGGTCAAAGTTTCTCCGCCCAGGTATTTTTCCATCAGGGCGTCGTCGGTCTCGGCGGCTGATTCCACAAGCCGTTCCCGGAATTTCTTGGCCTTGTCGGCCAGCTCGGCCGGGATCTCGGCCTCGGTGGATTTGCCGTTCTCTTCGGCGTAAGCCTTCATCCGGGTCAGGTCTATCACCCCTTTAAGACCGGCCTGCTCGCCCCAGGGCAGTGTCATGGCGGTCAGGTGATTGCCGAACATGTCCTGGGCCTGTTCCAGTGTCCGGTAAAAATCGGAATGCTCTTTTTTGATCCGGGTGATGAACAGGGCCCGGGGCAGGTTCATCTCGTCGGCGTACTTCCAGGTCTTGTCGGTGCCCACCTCTATGCCGGAGACCGCCTGGGCCACTATCACGGCACAGTCGGCCACCCTTAAGCCCGCCTTGACCTCGCCGGCGAAGTCGGCGTAGCCCGGGGTGTCTATGATGTTGATCTTGTGATCCCCGTATTCGCAGGCCGCCAGGGCCGAGGAAATGGAGATCTTGCGGGCCACCTCGTCGGGATCGAAGTCGAACATGGTATTGCCGTCATCCACCCGGCCCAGCCTTTCGGCCGGCCGTACCAGATGCATCAAAGCCTCGGCCAAGGTTGTCTTTCCGCAGCCGCCGTGTCCGGCCAGCACTAAGTTGTGGATCTTTTCGGCAGTATAGGTTTTCAAAATAGTTCCTCCCCTCAGTATAATATGTGAAAATTTTATTTGGCTAAAGAAATTTTATTATAGCAGGCTTAAACCTTAAAAGTCAATATCAAACACAAATAGGAAGTAACTAAATAAATGGGAAATGGGAACTTTATCCGTTCGCTACACTTCCCCTTTCCTATTTACCTTTAGTTGGTACCACACCTCCCAATTCCTATTTGAATACTTACCATTCAGTGTACTTCCCATTTATTGCAAGTGTTTCCGGGCGGTTTCAACGCTTTTTCCCAGTATGTTCCTTATCTCCCTGGCTTCTTTGATCGCCTCGTCAATATCTTTGCCGGCAAGCAAGCCGCTGTCCTTGATCATCGACAATCAGTTATAAGATTCCCAGGCCTCTTTAAAACAGATGCTTAGTTTGAAGGCGAAATCAGGCTTGGTGTAGGCTCCTCTTGCCTCTTCGTAGTTGCCGGAAATCGACATGGCAGCGCGCACTAATTGCTTTCCCAGCTCATATCCGGCAATACTTTTAGGCAACGTTCCCACTAACTTAATTATCCTAAGGGCAAACTTGTAAAACCGGTCTCCCAATTCCTGATTGCAGTTATTTCTTTTCTCATCAGTCGCCATGTGCATCACTTCCTATTTCCAATTTCATGACTTCCCATCTGGTTACTTCCCATTTCCCATTTGATCACTTCCTATTTATTTTGCTCCTGTTGCTGTCCCTGGTCTTTCAGCGCCGAATGGCGGTTGAATATCCGCATGGAGTCGTTGAAAATGGTCCAGGCAAAAAGCATGATGATGAACCCGAACCCGATCTGCTGGATCACCATCTGAACCTTGTTGGACAACGGTTTTTTGCGCAGGCCCTCCAGCAGACAGAAGAAGATCACCCCGCCGTCCATGATGGGAAGCGGCAGCAGGTTTATCACCATCAGGCTGATGGACAGCACCGCCATCAGGAATAGCAGATCGGAGAAACCCTTTTGGGCGGTCTGGCCGGCCATCTGGCCGATCATCATTATTCCGCCCAGCTGTTTGGCGTTTTTGGGTTTGGTGGCAATATTCCCCAGCAGGCTGTAGGTCCGACCCACTATGCTGGAGGTGTTCAAAAAGGCCGCAGTCAGTGATTCTAACGGACCCAGCCGGATCTTATAACTGCCGAACTGGACCGGAGTCACCCCGATCACCCCCACCTTGCCGTATCCGGGCAGGTCCTGCTCTATCGGAACTATCTTCAGATCCAGGGTGTCACCCTGGCGCAGTACTTTTAAGCCGACTTCCTTTTCGGCATTTTTGTAGATGGTAAGCCGCATCTCGTCCCAGCTGTTGACCGGCTGGCCGTTGATCGCCAGCACCAGGTCGCCCTTGGTAAGCCCGGCCTGATAGGCCGGCATGCCCAGGGTCACCTCGCCCAGCTGGGGCTGGATGCTGGGCTCCAGTCCGGCGTGCCAGGGCTTTTCTTTGGTGGAGGAAACATTGAGTTCGCTGGTCGCGCCCTCCCTTGCTATTCCCACGGTCAGAGCATCGGCAGATCTGAGTTTGGCCAGGCTGTCGGTAACGAGCTGTATCTGGTGCCAGGAGCTTATCGCCCGGCCCTGGATGGAGACAATGATATCGCCCGGCCGTATCCCCATCTGCTGGGCCGCCGTGCCGTCCTGGACCTTGGAGACCACCGGGGCAAAGTCCGGCACCCGGATCCCGGCAAAGCCGATCAGGATGAACAGCAGAAAGGCGAATATCAGGTTCACCGCCGGGCCCATGAAAGCCATGAAGACCCTGCCCCACCAGGGCGCGGCCATGTAGTCGCCGGGCTGTACCTGGTAGTTGTCCTCAAAGGCCTCCTCGCCGGCCAGCTTGACGTACCCGCCCAGGGGCAGGGCCGAGAGAATGAACTCTGTGTCGCCTTTTTTGAAACCCGCCAGCTTGGGGCCGAACCCCAGCGAGAATTTAAGCACCTTTATCCCGACCTTCCGGGCCGCCCAATAGTGGCCCAGCTCGTGAACGAAGACCAGTACTCCCAGTACGAACAATGTTGCCAGAATGGTGATGATCATTTATATCTCCAGTTTAGTAAATTATTCCGGTCAATCCCAAAACGCCCATTATATTAGTGGATTTTTCTTCGTCCCCAAGCTTCAGGTAATCCAGTCCGAAGGAGATGCCAAAGTGGGGCTTGGGCTGCAACAGCACACCGGCTCCTATCCTCATTGCATCCTCTTCGCCAAAGTCCGAGGTCAGAATGTCATATTCAAAAGATGCAAATGGCAGAACCTTGCTGTTTTTCTTCCCATGATAATAAGCCAGGCGTGGGCCTATCAAATTGACCGAGGTTCCAGAATTGCCAAAATAAGAAAAAGAATAATCCTCTTCATAATCGGTTTCCCGCTTGGTGGACATGGACAATACCCCCAAGGTCCCTCCTATGGAAAACCCCTCGGCCACAAAATAATTTGCGTTAAATAGAACCGCATACATATAAGTTTTATATGTTATATCATATTCTATTGTAGTGCCTGAATACCAATCGTAATCGGTCCCTGTTCCAACGCTTTTATTGTAAAAATACAAACCGTTACAAGAAAACAAATAGGCCCCGGCCAGGCTGTTAGCGTCTTTCATCTTCCTGACAGGCAGTGCCGGAGCGGTCTTGGACGCATTACTTTCAACTGCGATTGGCAGTTCCACGGCAGGGGCCGGAGCTTGAATGCTGTCGCCGGCAACGGGGACAGAGTCCGTCTGGGCCTGGACACCGGTGAAGGAAAACAACAGTATCATTGAGCATAACGCGATGATGATTCTCATTTCCCACTCCTTTTCGGCTTTGTTTTGTGTCTTATGTGCTTTATGTGGTTAAATAAAATCATGGTATCATCACTTCCAGCTGCATTCCCACCTCGGTCTTCCGGGTGGTCTCGTTTTCGTAATCCCTTATCTCCCGGGCCGCTTTCAGGTCCAGTTTGGCCCATTTCCCAAAACCATACCTTAAGACCACTGCATCGCGGCGGCCCCGGCCCCAATAGCCATGGAAAGAGGCGTCGTTCAAAAGCTCCGGCTCGGAGGCGTAAAGCCGGGCGTCGTAGCCTTGGGTGTTGAACAGGACGCTTTGGCCCAACAGTGAGATATTTCGGCCGGCTTTGTATTTAAGCCCCAGGTCAAAACACTCGCCCCTCTCCCTGGTTTGCAGGAGAGGTATCCGGTAACCGGCCTGCTGGTAATGCCCGTAAAATGTATGCTTGCGGTTGATGTCCCAGGCCAGCGACAGTTTGTATGAGGTCTTGACCGCCAGGGCTTCAAAATCGTTTTCCCCATCGCTGGAATGGATCTCGTATTTGCCCTTTTGCCGCCAGCGCCAGGAAAGCTTCAAGTCTTTTATTATATCATTTTCGGCGGCAAATTCCAACAAGTACCCCCCTTGTCCTTTGGCAACTTCCGCCCCGGCCGAAAGAGGGTGGAACAGGTAGCCCAGTCCGCTGAACTTGTTCTTGAATGGTACTTTGACGGTGGAGCTGATCACAGCCCCCTGCTCGTCCCGGCCGCTGTAGTATTCCATGGCCCCGAACCTGGGCGCCTTGTAACCTTCCCCATAGCGGTAATAGGCGAAATATGATTCGGCCGGGCCGCTGCGGAAACCCAGGGCGGCATTGGCGGCTGTCTGACCCGCGGTGGAACCGGCCATTTCCGCCGCCAGCCATAACCCGGGAAACATCAGCCGGACATCAACCCCGGCATTGGCCCGGAAAAAAAGACTGTCGTTAAGGTTTGGAGAATAGCTCGTATGACAGACCGTTGCTCCGATCTCAATTGGTTGATCCGGTTTCCAGCCCAACCGGACTGCCGCTATTCTTTCGCTGGATTTGTTCTTATTGGCATATTCGGAAGAATCGCGGTGGTAGCCGTCGGTGTAAATACCGGCGATATGTCCCAGGGAGTCAAGTTTGGCATCAATCCGCTTATGGGAAAAAAGCGCCAGAAGAGTGAGATCATACGGCAATTCCGTCTGACCGGCCAGTCCCCGCAAAAAAGCCGATTCGCTCCCGCTGTGATAGGGTTTGATCAATTGGGCCTGTTTAAGATTGGCCTGGGTCCATCCGGCCGAGACAATTGATCTCCCGCCGCCGCCCAGGATCAGCCCCTGGCCTATCCGCGAACTGAAATCGCCCGCCACCCAGGAATAACGGCCATGGAGAGGGTTATAAAACAAATTGGCCGAATAAAAGTCTTTTAAACTGCCTTCGCCGGGATCCTTCTGGGCCTGGACAAACACTTCGTAATTTAGAAAAATATTTGTCGTAACTTTTTCCCTAAAGTCCCAGGGAGAGTTTACCTGGTCGCCCGAGGCCATTTCTTCTGCCAACGGCCAGGACCTTTTGGCCTTCAAGGCAGCTTTAACCAAAGGCTTTTTTGCCGCCAAGGTTCCGTCTATGCAGAGATATGGCAGGATAGCATCAAAACCACTTTGATCCAACACCGAATCCCGGACCAGCATTTCCGGCTGGCTGAGATTGGGGTTCTGTTTCAGGTAATCGCCGATCCTTAACGCCTGATAGGCGGTGATCCCCGGCAGCATCAGCAGTTGATCCAGCCCGGCATGATTCAGGTTGACCGGATGAGAACTCAGGTACGACAGCTCGTCGGTGTATTCCCGGATCAGTTCTTCGTCCTCTGTTTCCGGCAGATCCTGGGAAAAGAGGACGGCGGAAGGCAACAGTAGCAAGAATATCAGTAGAAGGCGCTTGGGCATTTTTTGCAGTTTACAATTTGCAATTTGCATTTTGAAATCCAGCCTGTCCAGTTATTCTGCCGTGATCAGGTCCCTGATCTTCTCAAATGTCTTCCGGCCGATGCCCTTGACGTTCATGATATCCTCCGTCTGCTTGAAGAGCCCTTGAACACTGCGATATTCGATGATATCCGCAGCAGTGCCGGGGCCTACCTCCGGCAGGGCCTCCAGTTCCTTTTGATCAGCCGTATTTATGTTGATCCTGGCCGCCGGCTGCTCCGGTTTGAATTTTAGATTGACGAAAGGCGCTACGTTTTCCAAGGTGCGCCGGGAGATGCCTTTGATGTTCCCCAGATCGTCCAGAAAGACAAAGGCACCGGCGCTGTCCCGGAAGGCTATGATCTGCTCCGCTGTTTTGGCGCCGATCCCCGGCAGCATCTCCAGTTCCTTGGCCGTGGCGGTATTGATGTCCAGACTTTGGATGGATTTTTTAGGCAAGGGATCGGAGACCGCCGGAACAGTCTCCTCCGGCCAGACGGTTTGCCTTAAAATGCAGCTGACCGTCAAACAATGGCCCAGGCCCAGGGAGCTGTGGGTCTTTACGGCGTAGTCCAGCCTCAGTTTTTTCAGGAAAAGCCCCAGCCCGAAACTGAAGGAAGACGGCTGGCTGGAAAACCCGGCCCTTAAGGCCAGATGCCTGTTATGCCGGTACTCCTGGCCGAACCGCAACTGGGAATTGTATCCCCGCTGGGTCTGCAATTGGAAAGCAAATGTCAGCTGGTTCAGCAGGCGGTAAGAGACACCCCAGTCCAGCCATTGGGCGATCTCCTCATCAGAGCTGCCGATCCGGGGCCGGTTGAAGTTCCTTGCTACCGCCGCCATGGTCAGGTTTTCCAGGGGAGAACCGATGAGGCCCAGATCCAGACCCAGAGCGTTGGCCGAGCCGTAACTCTGAATGGACAGGTTGTAACCCGAGATCCCCAGTCCGAATCCGGCCTGCTTGAAAGGCCTGAAGGATACCGCAGTTTTGATGGTGTTCTCCCTGTATAGAGCGCTGCCCATTGAGCTGAATCCTGCGGCCAGTCCCAGTTTTTCCTTTTGATATCCGGCCTGGGCCGAAACGGCTGTCAGGTCGGTCATACCGAACGGAATGGAGGTTCCGCTGCCGGCGGTCTGGACCGGGGCCAAGCACGGCAGGGCCGGGTTTTCCATTCCGGCTGAAAGATAGTCCGGCAAGGCGATCCCTGCTCCGCCCATTCCCAGATTGCGGGCGTCGGTGGCGGTTTCCTCAAAGGCGGCAAAGCAGGCGGCAGAGATCAGCCACACCAAGATGAAGACCAACGTTTTTCTCATACAGGCAAAGCTCCCGGTTTATAAAAGCCGTGGAGATGGTTACAGACGATTATTTATTATACGAAATGTAAAAGCTCCGGGTCAAGGAAATTAAGCATTGGCAGGAAATAAATCCGCCCCTAACCTACCGGAGGCGGGGCGGGATGCTGACGGGTTCGGGGATGGTATTGGTTCTCAGGGCTGCCCGGATATTCACTGGTCCCTGGCGCAGGATTTCTCCTCCTTCTTCAGTTCGGCCGAGCGCTTCAGCTCGGCCCGGGTCATAAAACCAACCGCGATCAGGATCAGGGCCAGCGAGATCCAATCCTCCGGCTTGGGATACCTCCCCTTGAAGAATACCGCGAACAGCAGGGTGGCCGCGGTTCCGGCCATCAGCGAGGTCAGCCGGTTAGACAGCCCGGCGAAGGTGGCGGTGCGGCCATGGAACATGAAAATGAAGACCGAAAAAAAGGCCACTATTCCATAAGCGGTCCCGGCCAGCACCTCGCCGGCCACATAGGGCGAAGGGGACCAGTAATTCTGCTGCAGGACCGAAAGCAGTTTTGACCCGGCTGCCGGCAGGACCATCACCGCCAGCAAAGCTGTGAGGATGGTGGCCGAGGCCGCCGCCTGTTCCACCCCAAAGAAGGCCTTGTTGTTCTGCCGGCACCCCCGGCCCCTGGTGTTCTTGTAATAGTTCATGATGTAGATCCGGATAAAATACGCCAGCAGATAGCCTCCCAGCACCAGCATGGCCGGTACGTTGTGGAACAGGTCCGCCCCGCCGGCGTCCTTGACGAAGAACAGCTGGACGCAGACCGCACCCACGGCGAATACCACCGCCGCCTCTTCCTCCCAGAATACCCTTTTGTGGAGTATCCTCTGTTTGATCTGAATGGCATCTATCAGCCGGGAGATGATGATGATCGAGCCCCGCATGATCAGCATGGCCACCATCACCGAGCGCAGCAGGGTGTACATCAGGGTGGTAGTGGGAATGACCACAGCGGTGCAGATGCCCGAGGGGATGATGTACAGGTACTCGGCCGGGAATTTTAATTTTCCCCAGGTTATCATGTTGGCTGATTCCATCCGGGCCCATCGGCCGAAAAGCACCACCAACAGGCAGATCAGGCTGCCGCCCACGGTGGAAAAGATCAGCAGTTCTATCTGGTCCACCCCGGGCAGGCCGTCCCTGGCCGGACCGGTCAGGTACTTGGTGGCCACGGTGTAAATGACGTAGAACAGGAAGTAGCCGCCGCAAAGTTCCAGCAGCCTCCCGGTGCTGCCTTCTTTTGATTTGAACATGGCAGTCATATTGATATGTTATATCGGATTACTTTTGGCAATGGCCACAGAAAGCACAAAATTCAAATACGTTTAACGTTTTTACGTAGTAACGTTATAACGTTTTATGTGCTTTTTGTGGCAAAAATAGTTGGGTCAGGCCCGGATCGCGCCCAACCGGGCGAACACGTCATCCAGGGCCGGGCCCAGCTTGGCCGGATCGTCGGTCTTCTCCGGCATGTTGCCGAATACGACGAAGGGGACCCTGTGACCCTTGATCTCGAGCACCCCCTGCTCCATGCCGCCGGACAGCTTCTCCCAGTCGTTGATCTTGTAATAGTATTCCATCTTGTCATCGGGCAGGGAATGGTAAAGCACGCTGTGCTCCTGGCCCTTCCGGGCCCGCTTTTTGTTCTTGCGCACCGATTCCTCGTATGGGACATTGATGTAGACTATCCGGGCCTGTTCCAGTATTTCGCCCGACAGGAAGTTGAAAGCGTCCCGGAACCCGTTCTCCCCGCCCCGGGCGAACTCGATGATGGCGGTGTGCTTTTCTATGAACCCCGGCTCGCCGTGCAGCCGCTTGGCGAAGGCGTTGTTGATCTTCTGGATGCAGACCTGCCAGGCGAACTCGTCCAGAAAGTAATAGTCAGGCCGAGTGTGCAGCCGCGGCTTGCCGTGCTTTTCCAGGAAATCGTCCTCCTCGAACCATTCCCAAATATAGGGAAAATCGTCGAACTCGGCCAGCTCGGCTATTTTGAACCGCTCCAGCCGCTCAGCCAGGGGAGTTTTCTTGAGGTAATCAATGACCTCGCTCTTGCCGGCCGCCGGCCTGGCGATCAGGATTATGACCGGGAAATGAATGTTCATGTTGTGCCTTTATATTTGTTTGGCTAGACCTCTCCCTGGCCAACTTACGTAAGCAATCCTAAGTTGTTCCACTTAGTACAGGCTCTCCCCTGTGAGGGGAGTGAAACAAGCCTCCCACTCCTGCCGGGAGGGAGATATGCCAGCACTGAGCAGCGTCGAAGTGGGTCGGTCATAACTTTTAACAAATAATACAACTAATCATCACTAAAAGTCAACCAAAACCAACAAAAAGCCTCATTCCATATTTTGGAATGAGGCTTTTTGCAATGAAGAAAAATCAAAACGGGAGAACCCCGGCAGCAAACGGAGGATCTGCTGCCGACAACAAACCTTGAAGACTCCCTAAAATTGGCCGTTTCAGGGTACTCCATACCATGAGCCCGGGCGAGGTCCGCCTCGCCCCTACCAGCACAACACAAATCCCAAATTTCTGTTCCCAGTTCCCAAGGTTAGTCCATCAATCTCCGCATGTAGGTCGGGATCTCCAGATCGTCCTGCTTTACCACGCCTACCTGGCCCTTGGTGACCACGGTCTGGGTCTGTTCCTTGCGCTGGAAGCTGGACTTGGGGGCATTGTCCTTGCGGAAGATCTGGTTGAAATCTATCCGGTTGTCGCCGGGGATGTCCTTCTCCAGCTTGCTGACGGGGCTGCCCAGCCCGGTGGCGATCACAGTGATGGTGATGTTGCCGTTGGAATTTTCGTCGATCACCGTACCGAAGATCAGGTTGGCGCCTTCGCCGGCGGCCTGGCGGATCTCCTTGGCGGCCTCGTCAACTTCGTGCATGGTCAGGTCGTCGCCGGCCGAGATGTTCAACAGCACTGCCTTGGCCCCGCTGATGGAGACGCCCTCCAGCAGGGTGTTGGCGATGGCTTCCTGGGCGGCCAGGATGGCCCGGTTCTCTCCCTGGGCCACGCCCACCCCCATCAAGGCGTCGCCCCGCTCCATCATCACCGAGCGGACGTCGGCGAAGTCCACGTTGACCAGGCCGGGAACGGTGATCAGGTCGGAGATGCCCCGGACCGCCTTCAGCAGGATGTCGTCGATGATCTTGAAGGACTCGGTCAGCTTGGCCTGCTTGCCAACCACCGTCAGCACCCTCTGGTTGGGGATGACGATCAGGGTGTCCACGTTCTCCTTGAGCTCCCGGATGCCTTCCTCGGCCTGCATCAGGCGCTGGCGGCCTTCCCACTCGAAGGGCTTGGTGACCACGCCCACGGTCAGGACCTGATTCTCCCGGGCCAGCTGGGCCACCATGGGGGCGGCCCCGGTGCCGGTGCCTCCGCCCATCCCGGCGGCCACGAACAGCATGTCGGTGCCCTTCAGGATCTCGGTGATCCTTTCCTTGTCCTCTTCAAAGGCCCGGCGCCCGATCTCGGGGTTGCCGCCCGAGCCCAGGCCCCTGGTCAGCTTGGTGCCTATCTGCACGGTCTGCCCAGCCTGGGATTTCTTCAGGACCTGCATATCGGTGTTGATCGCCACGAAATCCACGCCCTTCAGGCCGGCCTCGGCCATCCGGTTGATGGCGTTGCCGCCGGCCCCGCCCACTCCCACCACCTTGATGAAGCATTCGCCGGTGCTTACTTCTTCTTCGAATTCCAACATGACCCGTCCTCCCTTTTTTGGTTTTTCTTCATTGTTTGTTATTTCCTGCTCCGGCTCGGCCAAAGCCAGCGCTATTTGCCGGTCCAAAAACTTTTTTTCTTCGCTCATTTTATTCCCCCGTATATTTGTTTGCCTTTTAGTGCTTATCATCAGGGTTCCCTGATTGATCCCTGCCTTCCTGGTTTCATTATGTATGGAGAACCTGAACCGTGGCCGGATATCACCCGTTGAACAGGTCGGAGAACCAGCCCTTCATCTTGCCCATCAGCGATTCGAACAAGTGTGATTCGTCGATGCCCGGCCCGTCCTTTTTGAAGCGCTTCTCGTAGCCGTAAAGCACCAGCCCCACCGCCGTGGCGTATTTGGGATCGCGCACCAGGTCGGTGATCCCGCCCAGGCCCTTGGGCTCGCCCACCCGCACCGGCTGGTTGAAAACCTGCTCGGCCAGCACCGTGGCCCCG
Organism: candidate division TA06 bacterium; assembly: GCA_016235665.1. Classification (NCBI taxonomy): domain Bacteria; species candidate division TA06 bacterium. The sequence continues at coordinate 38,000 of JACRJI010000001.1, forward strand.
GCCATCTTGGCGCTGCCGCCGGTCAGCACTATCCCGGCCCCGATGGTCTCGCCGGCCTCGGCCCGCTTGATCTCGCGGTGGGCCAGGCTGAAGATCTCCTCCATCCGGGGCTCTATGATCTGGGCCAGCACCTGGCGGGAGATGGTCCGCTCCTCTCGCCCGGCCACCCCGGAGACCGCGATCATCTCATCCTCCTTGACCTCGCTGATGGTGGCGCAGCCGTATTTCTGCTTGATCAGTTCGGCCTGCTCGTAGGGGGTCTTTAAGCCGATGGCGATGTCATTGGTCAGGTTGTGCCCGCCCAGCCCGATCACCGCGGTGTGGCAGATGGCGTCCTCGTAGAACAGCGCGATGTCGGTGGTTCCGCCCCCGATGTCCAGCAGGGCCACTCCCAGCGCTTTCTCGTCCGGGGTCAGCACCGCGTAGCTGGAGGCCAGGGGCTGCAGCACCAGGTCGTTGACCTTGAGTCCGGCCCGCTTGATGCTTTTGTAGATGTTCTCGGCCGAGGTCACCGCCCCGGTCACGATGTGGACCTCCGCCTCCAGCCTCACCCCGGACATCCCGATGGGGTCCTTGATCCCCCGCTGGGTGTCCACTATGAAGCCCTGGGGAATGACGTGCAGCATCTCCCGGTCCATGGGAACGTAGACCGCCTGGGCCGCGTCGATCACCCGGTCCACGTCGGACTGGGTGATCTCCTGGCTGCCCCGGGCCACCGCGATCACCCCCCGGGAGTTGATGGAGCGGATGTGGTCCCCGGCAATGCCGGCGTAGACCGAGTCCACCTTGATCCCGGCCATCTGCTCGGCGTCGGAGACCGCCTTTTCAATGGCCTTGGCGGTCTTCTCCAGGTTGACCACCACCCCCCGGCGCAGGCCTTCGCTGGAGTTGCAAGTTCCCACTCCCACTATCTTCAATTCGTCCCGGTCCACTTCGGCAATGATGCAGGCAATTTTAGTGGTTCCCAGGTCCAACCCCACTATGGTGTTCGCCATATTATTTTCGGGCCTCCTTTATATTCATTCCCCAGATCGCGCCTGGGTAGATTCGTATTAACTTAGTTACTGTTTACGTACCCTGAGCTGCCAGGCTGAGTTTATCGAAGCCGTGTCGAAGAGCTGTTTACCATTTCCAATTTCCCATTTTGCCATTTTGCCAATTATCTTACGGCTGTCCCGCCTGGTTCTGGGCCACCTGTCCCGACACAATCGCCTGGTCCTTGAACCTCAGGTCTATCTCCGCCGCCTTAAGGCCGTTGTTTTCCTGGTTCTTGAGGACCTCGGCCAGCCGGGAATATTTGTCGGAAAAATTCCCGTTGCCAAAATGAACCAGGGTGCCGTCAGCCATACGCAGTTTGATGTCTTCATCATCACCGGGGTCAACAAGGCATTCCCGGTCCAGGTTCGCAACCATTGTTATCAGATTGATGGCCCGATGCCGTCCGGGCTGGCTGGTGCCCAAGATCCTAAGCCTGGGCAGGTTTCCGGAAAAACTGTCGGGAAACACCACACCTTCTTCATCCATGGCCATCAGGGTGTCCGACTCCAGCACTGCCAGGGCCTGCCGTTCTTCCACCGTCAGCCTTAAGGTTCCCCAGGGCAGGGCTGTGACCGAGGTTTTTTTGATGGCCGGGTATCTTTGGGTCAGGCTTTTATTGATCCCTTTTCCATCCACCTTCCAAAATGGCCGCCCCATGATCTTCTGCGCCATGCCTGTAATGGCCTGGGCCGAGACCAGGCGCTGTCCGTATACTTCAATGGAGGTGATCTTCAAGGCCCCTTTTTTCAGGATCCAGGTCCAGCCGGCCCGCAAGCCAAAGGCCAACCCGGCCATCACCAGCAGCACTGCCAGCAGCCGGAAACGCTTTTTACGCCCTTCCCGCTTTCTGACCCTTAAGGCCTGCCCTCTGTCAAAATATTGTTTCATTTGACCATTCAATCTTTTCAGGAATAGACAGGATTTACATGATTTTACCGGAGATATTTTTTTAACTTGTAAACGCTGTCAAAAGTCTCTTCGTTATTTCCCCAGGATCTTGACCTCGGGGATCAGCCTGATGCCCAGCCGCTGGTAGGCCTGGCTTTGGATCTTTTTTATCAGGGCCAGCACTTCGGCCGCCTTGGCCCCCCCCTGGTTGACTATGAAATTGGCGTGCTTGACCGAGACCGCCGCTCCGCCCAGCTTCTGGCCTTTCATCCCGGCCACCGCGATCAGCCTCTTGGCAGAATCGCCCGGCGGGTTCTTGAAGATGCACCCGGCCGAAGGCATGGTGAGGGGCTGGTTCTTCTTGCGTTTGGAAAGGTAGAGGGCCATGGCTTTTTCAATGCTGCTCCGGCGCCCCGGCTTAAGCTCCAACTCGGCTCCGGTGATCACAAACCCCTTGGGATAATTGGCCTGGCGGTAGGAAAAATTTATCTGTTGGGGGGAGAGTTTCAGTTTCTTTCCCTCCGGGGTCAGTCCCCAGACCTTTTTTACCGAGTCGGCAATCTGTCCGCCGTAGGCCCCGGCGTTCATCACCAGCGCCCCGCCCAGGGAGCCGGGGATACCCACCGCCCACTCCATCCCGGACAGGCCTTCCCTGGCGCAGTAATCCACCAGGGCCGGAAGGGAATATCCGCTGTCCACCGTCAGGCGGTTCCTGTCCCGGGAAAGATTCTTGAAACCCCTGGCGATCTTGATCACCACCCCTTTGTATCCCCGGTCTTCGGCCAGCAGGTTGGATCCGTTGCCCAGGACGTAGTAATTCAGTTTTTGTCTTTTTATTTTGACCAGCAATTCCGCCAGGGACTGCTCGCCATATGGAATGGCCAGCAGTTCCGCCGGCCCGCCGATCCGGAAGGAAGTGTGTCCGCTCAGCGGCTCGTTGAAAAGGAATTCCCCGGCCAGCCCCTGGGGCAGATCGAGTATCTTTGACGTTTTAACCATTCAAATATTCCTCCCCGGCCTTGTAGATATCGCCGGCTCCCAAAGTTATTATGATATCGCCGGGCCGGGCCATGGTTTTAAGCTCGGCGGCCACTTGCGACCTTTGTTCGAAGTATTGCACCTGACGGTGCCCCAGTTCCCGGGCGGCGTCGGCCACCAGTTTGCCGCTGACCCCCTCGATCGGCTGTTCCCGGGCCGGATAGATGCCGGTTACTATCAATAGATCTGCCTGATAGAAGGCCGAACCGAATTCCTTGTAAAAATCACGGGTGCGGCTGTAGAGGTGCGGCTGAAATACCGCGATCACCCGGCGGCCGAAGGCGTCCTTGGCGGCCTTAAGCGTGGCCTCGATCTCGGTGGGATGGTGCCCGTAATCGTCTATCACCAGGATGCCGTTCTTTTCCCCCTTGATCTCGAACCGGCGGTAAACCCCGCTGAACTCGTAGAGGGCCTGGGCGATGACGCTGAACGGGATCTCCAGGTCCAGGCCCACCGCCACCGCCGCCAGGGAGTTCTTGACGTTGTGCATCCCCGGCAGTTTCAGCCTGATCTGCCCGAACTCCCCCCGGCCGTTGAAGGCGGTGTAGGAGGTTTCCATTCCGTTGAACTTGACATCTTTGGCCTTGAGCTCGGCCTGGGGAGAAAAGCCGTAGGTGATGCAGCGCTTCTCCAGCCGGGGCAGGATGGCCTGGACCCCCTTTTCATCCAGACAGGCCACGATGGCCCCGTAGAACGGGACCTTGTTGGCGAACTCCACGAAGGCGTTCTTGATCTCGTCCAGGTCCTTGTAACAGTCCAGGTGCTCGGCCTCTATGGTGGTGATCACCGCCAGGGTGGGCGAAAGTTTTAAGAACGAACGGTCAAACTCGTCGGCCTCGGCCACCAGGTACTGGCCGGCCCCCAGCTTGGCATTGCTGCCCAGGGTCTTCACTTTGCCGCCGATCACCAGGGTGGGGTCCATCCCGGCCTTGGTCAGCACCTGCCCGATCATGGAGGTGGTGGTGGTCTTGCCGTGGGTGCCGGCCACCCCGATGCCGTATTTCATCCGCATCAGCTCGGCCAGCATCTCGGCCCGCCGGATCACCGGGATCTTGCGGTCCCGGGCGGCCCGGACCTCGGGGTTGTCGTCGTGGACGGCCGAGGAGGTGACCACCACCTCCACCTGGCCCAGGTTCTCGGGCCGGTGGCCCTCGGCGATCCTGGCCCCCATCTGCTGGAGGCGGTCGGTGACCTCGGACAGTTTCAGGTCCGAGCCAGAGACCTGGTAGCCCAGGTTCAGCAGGACCTCGGCGATGCCGCTCATTCCGATCCCGCCGATCCCCACGAAATGAATTTTTTTGATTTTTCCGAACATTTATTTATTCTGAAAGTTTAAATATTTTTCCGGCTATTTCCCGGGCCGCTTCCGGCCGGGCCAAATCTTTTGCAGCTTCGGACATTGCCTTATATTTTTTGCCGTCGAAAAGAATCTCAATTATTTTCTGGGATAAAATCTGTCCTGTCAGTTCCCGGTCCAGAATCATCTCCGCGGCTCCGGCTTTTTCCAGGCTGCGGGCGTTGTACTCCTGATGGTTGCTGGCGGCGTAGGGAAAGGGGATCAGGATCGAGGGCAGGCCGCAGGCCAGAGTTTCCGAGACCCCGGCCCCGGACCTGCTGATGACCAGCTCGGCGGCCGCCATGGCATAAGGCATCTTGTCTATGTAAGCCAGCACTTTGACCGAAGCTTTTGAGTTTTGGCACTTCTCCGTTACCAAGCTAAGATCTTTTTGTCCGGTTTGAAAGATGATCTGAATGTCCTTCAGGTGTCCTGCCTGGTCCAGGTGAGCCAGGGAATCCAGCACTGCCAGGTTGATGCTGTGGGCTCCCTGGCTGCCCCCGAAGACCAGGATGGTCTTTTTGCCCTGTTCCAGGCCAAATTCTTTGAGCCCCTGTTCCCTTGAGATATTTCCCATCTCCCGGCGGATGGGGTTGCCGGTAAAAGATACTTTCGCCTTTTTATCCAGGTGCTGGGAGCATTCGGGAAAGCCGCCATATATCTCGCCGGCAAAACGGGACAGGAATCTTACGGCTTTGCTGGGCATCACATCCAGAGCCAGCAGGGACACCGGGATCCGCAGCATCCAGGCGGCCAGCACCGGCGGGGCCGAGACATATCCCCCGGTTCCCAGGACCGCATCCGGCCTTTCGGCGATCATGTAAAAGAGTGACTGCAGGGTGGCGATAATGAAACTGAAGGGAAAAAGCATCTTCTGCCAATGGGATTTTCCCAGGTAACCTCCTATGGTGATATATTTCAGGCTGTAACCGGTTCCCGGCAGCACCCGGGCCTCAATGCCTTTTTTGGTGCCTATGAATTCCACTTTGTTCCCCGGAGACAGTCTGGTGAACTCAGCGGCTACCGCCAGCCCGGGATAAAGATGCCCGCCGGTTCCGCCTCCGGCTATCAAAAGTTTCATCCTTCCTCCAATCACTGCCTGCGCCGGGCCGGTCGGCCCGGTAACGCGAAAGGTTCAGCATCAGGCCGGCCGCCGCCCCGTTGACCATCAGGGCCGAACCGCCAAAACTAAGGAACGGCAGGGGTATCCCGGTGATGGGGAAAAGCCCTGAAGCCACCATTATATTTATTGCCGCCTGAATGAATATCCCCAGGCTTAAACCCAGCATCAGATAAGATTCAAAGGCCTCCGGCATCTGGCGGGCCATTTTTATCCCCCGCCATAGGATCACCCAAAAAAGAACCAGCACCGCCGCTGCTATCAGCAATCCGCCTTCCTCGGCGATGATGGAAAATATGAAATCGGTGTGGGCTTCCGGCAGGAACAGCAGTTTTTGGCGGCTTTGCCCCATCCCCACTCCCAGCAGCCCCCCCGAGCCGATCCCCAGGAGCGACTGGTAGGTCTGGCTGAGGGCGTTCTTGAATCCGCCCAGTTCCTGGGGCGAAGGGACATGACCGAGCATTTTTTGGAATTGCAGGGAAACCGCCGACTGAAAATCGGAACTGGGGAGCTGGAACAATGTGCTTAGTTCATCGGAACCCTGGGAAGCCCACCAGAATCCGGCCAGCCGGTTCTTAACGTGGCGGAACGTCAGCGCCAGGCCCACAAAACCAGCCATTCCCAGCCCCAGCACCGCGAACCAGGCCGGCTGGCTGACCCCGCCCAGGTAGATCAAGAGCAATCCCAGAACCGCTATCACCAGGGTGCTGCCGAAATCAGGCTGCAGCAGCACCGCCGCGCATACCAAACCGATACAGGCCAGGACCGGAAAAAATCCCTGCTTAAAACTTTTCATCTTTTCCCCCCGGCGGGCCATGAAATCGGCCAAAAACAAAACTAAAAAAAGCTTGGCGAACTCGGCCGGCTGGACCCCCAAAAACCAGCTCTTGGCACCGCGCACCGCCCGGGCCGCGAAAGGAGTGATGTACAGGATCACCAGCAGACCCATGAACACTGGCCCGATCAGGTGCCGAACCTTGCGGTAGTTGATCTTGAAGGCGGCAATGAAGACCAGGGCCGCCGCCAAAAAACGCCAAAATGTTCCCTGCAATATCCCCAGCCGGTAATAGAATGACCGGCCCCGGATCTCCCGGGGAAAGGCCGACTGCAGCAGCATTCTGTTCAGCTTCACCAGCTCCTCGCCTTCCGGGTTCTGGGCCAGCATCCCGGCTGCGGCCTTTGATACTTTCACATCCTTGAAGGCCTGGTCGTCGTAAATGGCCCCACCCAGCAGCAGCGGGTTAAGCGCTTCGGTCAAGATCTTCTTTAAACTGTCGGCGTCGACCTTTTTCAAACTGCCGTAATGCCCCAGCTGGTACAGGACCGAAGCCGTGAGCCGGCTTTTTATCAGGGCAGGAACCCCCTCCCGTGCCTGGGAGATCTTTTGGGCCAGCGCGGCCGGCTGCTTGAAATCGCGGGACCGGAACAGGGCGGAATTGCCTGATATCAGATAATCGCTGACGCTGTAGCTCATCACAAAGCCGTAGCCGGCCAAAAGCAGCACCGCCACCAGCAGCAGATGGTCTATTTCCCCCTTACGGTAGTTCATTCTTCTTCAATCCGGCCACAGCCTGTTTGAACTGGTTGCCCCGGTCCTCAAAATCATTGAACATGTCAAAACTGGCGGCCCCCGGCACCAGCATCACCAGCTGGCCGGGCCGGGCCAGAGCCGAGGCCTGCAAAACCGCCTCTTTCATGCTTCCGGCCTTGTGAAGGTTCTTCATTCCCAGGTTTGAAAGCTCCCGCTCCATCCGGTCCCGGCATTCTCCTATCAACACCGCCGCCCCTGCCTTTTGGGCGATCTCCTTAAGAAAATCGGAAAGGTCGACGTTCTTCTCCTTGCCCCCGGCAATGACCACCATCTGTTCCCCGAAGGCCCGCAGCGAGCTGACCCCGGCCGCGGAGTTGGTGCACATGGAATTGTTGATGTAGCGGACGCCGTTCACCATCCCCGCTTCCTCCAGCCGGTGGGGTACGCCTTTGAAGGTTTCCAGCGCCTGTTTGATGGTGGCCGGTGAGATTTTCAGGATCAGGGCCGCGGCCGCGGCGGCCAGGGCATTTTGGACATTGTGCTGTCCGGGCACCGCCAGTTCAGAAGCCCGCATCAGCGGGACCAGTTCCTTGCCCTGCGCCCAGCACATCGTCCCCTGGTCAAGACAGGTCCCCCGCTCCACCCTGGGCAACAGGGAAAACATCATTTTTTGCAACCCGGCCCCCGAGGCATATTTCATCACCATCTCATCATCGGCATTCAAAACGGCATAATCGGCAGGGGTCTGGTTCTCCAGCAGCCGGGCCTTAAGTTTGGCGTAGGTCTCAAAATCCGGGTGCCGGTCCAGATGGTCGGGAGTGATGTTGGTGATGATGCCAATATGAGGTTTGAAATCCACGATGGATTCCAGTTGGAAGGTGCTGACCTCGGCCACGATGAAACTTTGGGGGCCGGCTTCCAGGGCCAGCTCGCAGACCGGCCGACCCGGCGCTAGGTTGCCGCCGATGTAGCAATCCAACCCGGCGGCCTGCAATATCCCGCCCAGCATGGAAGTGGTGGTGGATTTTCCGTTGGTGCCGGTGATCCCGATGATTTTGGCCGGGGTCAGCTGATAGGCCAGTTCCATCTCGCCGATCAATGGAATGTTCTTTTTCCTGGCTTCCGCTAATATGGGCAGTTCCAGTCTGACCCCGGGACTTATCACCACCAGATCGGCCTCCAAAACTTTTCCGGAATGTCCGCCGGTTTCATATTGTATGCCGGCCGCCTTTAAGTCTGATTCTGCCTGGGAGCTTAAAGATCTTCCCTCGGATAACAGTACCCTGGCTCCGTTCTTTTTCAACAGACGGGCCGCCGCCAGTCCGCTTCTTCCGGCACCGATCACCGCCGCTGTTTTATTTTTAAGTTCCAGCTTCAAAATTTTGCTTTTTAGTGGTCTTTGTTTATCTGATCTTTAGGGTGCTCAATGCCACCAAAGCACAGATGAAGGCGATGATCCAGAACCGGACCACTATCTTCTGCTCGCTCCATCCTATCTTCTGGAAGTGATGATGGATGGGGGTCATCCTGAATATCCTCTTCCCGGTGGACTTGAAGGAGGCCACCTGGAGGATCACCGAAAAGGCCTCCATCACGAACACCCCTCCCACCAGTCCCAGCAGGATCTCCTGCTTGATCAGCACCGAGACCGTTCCTATCACCCCGCCCAAGGCCAGTGAGCCGGTGTCCCCCATCATGATCTCGGCCGGGTGGGTGTTGTACCAAAGAAAACCCATGGCCGCTCCCACCATCGCGGCGCAAAGCACCGTCAGTTCGCCCGAGCCCTTCATGAACAACAGGTTGAGGTACTGGGCCCATTTGAAGTTGCCGGTGATGTAGCACATTACGGCGTAAGCGGCGGCGGCGAAAAGAAAGACCCCTATGGCCAGGCCATCCAACCCGTCGGTCAAATTCACCGCATTGGAGGTGAACACTATCACCAGGGTCACAAAGGGAATGTAGAACCAGGCCAGGTCTATGAACACATTTTTAAAGAACAGCAGGCTGGTCTTGGTGGCGTATTCCGGATTGAGGGGAAAGAACCTGAGATATACGGCTATCAGCAGGGCCACTGCGAACTGCCCCAGCAGTTTTTTCCGGCCCACCAGTCCCTTGGGGTTTTTTTTGACCACTTTCAGGTAATCGTCATAGAAGCCGATCAGACCCAAAAGGATGGTGGCCGCCAGAGATATCTGAATGTACTGGTTGGAAAGGTCGGCCCACAAGAGCACCGGGATGATTATGGCCGCCAAGATTATCAGCCCGCCCATGGTGGGGGTGCCGACCTTGTTACGGTGTTCGTCCGGAAGGTCTTCCCGGCCGGTGTCCTTGATCTTGAGCTTCTTCAGCCAGCCGATGATCAGGGGTCCCAGCAGAAAGGAGATCAACAACGCCGTCACCAGGGCCGAGGCCGAACGAAAGGTGATATAACGGAACAGATTGAATAAGTGGACCTGCTCGGCCAGGGGATAAAACAGATAGTACAGCACTTATTGGATCCTCTTTATTGCTTCTAATACTTCTTCAAAATGCATGGAACGGGAAGCCTTGACCAGGATCAGGTCTCCGGGCAGGAGCAGTCCGGAAAGGTTTTGAATCAGACTGGAGGTATCCTCGAAATGACGGGCCTCCACTCCCTGTTCTTTTGCTCCCCGGTGGATTTCCCCTGCCAGCGGCCCGGCGGAGAGCACCAGTCCGGCGGACTGAGCCGCCAGCCTTCCGGTATGCCGGTGCCGGTCGGAAGAAATCTGACCCAGCTCCTTCATGTCCCCCAGAATGGCCACTTTTCTTTGGGCCGGAAGATTTTTCAGCACCGCCAGGGCCGCCTGCATGGACTGGGGGTTGGCATTGTAACAGTCGCTCAGTATTTTAAATCTTCCGGCCTCCATCATCTCCAGCCGCATCGAGGCAGGTTGAAAATCAGCCAAAGCCAGGGCCGCAGACTTGAGATCTATTCCCCAAACCTCTCCGGCCGCCGCCGCCGCCAGGGCATTGTAGACGTTGTGCCTGCCCAGCACCGGCAGTTGGAACCGGACCCCTTTTAGGGTGAACTTTATCCCCTGCTCCGTCAGATCAAGGTCTTCCGCCCGGTAATCGGAGCCGGATTCTATCGAGAATCCCAGCACCCTGGATCTGGCTTTTCCGGCATGGGCCTTTAAATTCCCATCGTCGTAATTGATGATGGCCGTGCCGGGACCCGGCAGGGCCTCCAAAAGTTCGGCCTTGGCCCGGGCCACGTTCTGAACGTCCTTTAAGAATTCAGTGTGGCCTTCGCCGGCATTGGTGATGATCCCCAGTTCCGGCAGCACCATTTGGCAAAGAGCTGTGATCTCCCCCAGACCGCTCATCCCCAGTTCCATCACCGCTACCTGGTGTTCCCTCTCAATATTAAAGAGCGAAAGGGGTATGCCATACTGGTTGTTTAGATTTCCGTGATTTTTAAGCACCCGGTATTTTTGGGATAATACTAAAGCCGTCATTTCCTTGGTGGTGGTCTTGCCGTTACTGCCGGTGACGGCCGTCATCTTCAGGGAGAATTTTTTGCGGTAATATCCGGCCAGCTGCTGCAGGGCCGCCGTGGTGTCGGGAACGGTGATCAGGGGAAAACCTTCCAAGCCCGGTTTGTCCTTGGAATTATGAGCCGAGACCAGGGCCGCTGCTGCCCCGCTCTGTCGGGCTGCGGCCAGAAAATCATGCCCGTCGAACTTCGGACCCTTGATGGCCGCGAACAATTGATCCGCTATCAGGGAACGGCTGTCGATGCTGACGCCTGAAACATTCCGGTCCGGGCCCTGCAGACTGCCCCCCACCGCTCCGGCGACCTGTGACAGCAGCATGGGCTCCATCAGGCCTGCCCCAGTGAGCGGGATCCGATGGCTTCCAGCGCCACCTCCCGGTCGTCAAAATGTATCTTTTCGGCGCCGATGATCTGGTAGTCCTCGTGCCCTTTGCCGGCAATCATCACCAGGTCGCCTTTTTCTGCTTGGCCCACCGCCTGGAAGATGGCCTGACGCCTGTCCGCCACTATCTGATATTTACTGCCTTCAAGACCCGGCAAAATGTCTTCTATTATCTTGGCGGGATCCTCTGTCCGGGGATTGTCAGAGGTAAGTATCACCAGGTCCGAATGACCGGCCACCGCCTTACCCATCAAGGGGCGCTTGCCGCGATCCCGGTCGCCGCCGCAGCCGAAAACCGTGATCAGCCTTCCCTTGGTCAGCTGCCGGGCGGTGATCAGCACCCTTTCCAGCTCCTGCGGAGTATGGGCGTAATCCACCACCACCTCGTAGTCCTGCCCGGCCGAGACCCGCTGAAACCTGCCGGAGACCGAGGTCAGCGCTTCCAGGCCGGCCTTGACCGCCTTGAGACTGAGTCCGCCGGCCAGGCCCAGGCCGCAGGCAGTCAGGGCATTGTAGACATTGGGCTGCCCGGCCAGACCCAGGCTGACCTCGATGTTCCCTTCCGGGGTAATCAGCTGGAATTTTGTTCCCTGCAAACTGTATTCGATGTTGCGGGCCGTGATCTGGGCCGGCTTCAAAAGCCCAAAGGTCAAAAGCGCGGCCTTGGTGGCCTCAATGACATTTTTTGAGGCCGGATCGTCAATGTTCACCACGCAGCAGGCTTTTTCGCTTAAACCTTGAAACAGGCGAAGCTTGGCCTTAAGGTATTCATCCATGGTGCCGTGAAAGTCCAGGTGGTCCTGGGAGAAATTGGTGAAGGCCGCCGCCTTGAAATCTATCCCGGCCACCCGTTCCAGCTCGATGCCGTGGGAGGAAGCTTCCATCAGGACCGTGTCGGCCCCGGCTTCCAGCATTTCGGCCAGCAGTCTTTGCAGGTCCAGCGACTCCGGAGTGGTGTTGGGGGCGGGATAGCTTTTATCCATCACCCAGTAATTGATGGTCCCCAGCAGCCCCACTTTTTTGCCGGCGGCGGCAAAGACCGAGCGGGCCAGATAGGAAGTGGTGGTCTTGCCAGCCGTGCCGGTGACGGCCAGAAGTGTCATTTGGTCGGCCGGACGGCCGTAATACTCCGCCGCCATCAGGGCCATGGCCCGGCGGATGTTTTTTACTTTGACCACCGGAGCCGGGCCATACTCCTGGCCGCCCTCGGCCACTATGCCGGCCGCTCCCCGGGCCAGGGCCTGGTCCACGAATTTCCGCCCGTCGGTCTTGTAACCGGAGATGGCAAAGAACAGCTCGCCCGGCTTGATGCTCCGGGAATCGTAGCCCAGCCCCAAAACCTCAAGGTTTTGGGAAATATTGGCCACGGATGGTGTTTCTCCCGGTATGGCTTTCAGCAGCTGGTTAAGTTGTTTCACCGGTCTTTCTTTTTCGTTGTTTGTTTTTATTGGCTTCCGGCAGTTGTTTTTTATCTGGCGGCCAGCAGATCCTGTCTGAGCCCTTTGGGAAGGCTGATTATCCTTTGCATTACATTGTGACAGACCGGAGCCGCCACCTCTCCCCCGAAAAATCTTCCCTGGGGTTCGTCGATTATCACCGCAACTAGAAGCCGTGGCGCCTCGGCCGGGACAAAGCCGATGAAAGAAGCCACATACTTATCCGAGGCGTAGCCTTTTTTGCCCTGCTCCTTTTTTTGGGCGGTTCCGGTCTTGCCGGCCACCCGCCAGCCTTCTATCTGGGCGGCCTGGCCCGTCCCTTCGCTGACGCAGCGCTCCAGCATGTTTATCATCTGGGCCGAGGTCTGGTCCGAGATCACCCGGCGCAGGGTATCGGGTCGGCATAATCCATTGACGGCCTGACCGGCTGGGGCCAGGCCCTTGATCAGCCGGGGCCTTAAAAGATAACCCCCGTTGGCTATGGCCCCGTAAGCCATTGCCAGCTGCAGGGCGCTGACCGAAAGGCCCTGGCCGAAACTGATGTTGGCATGTTTGATCACCGGCCAGCCGTCCGGCTTGTCCATCAGGCCCGCCGCCTCGCCCGGACACTCGATCCCGGTCCGGGACCCGAACCCGAAGGCCCGGGCGCCCTGATACAGTTTGTCTTTGCCCAAAGCCAGCCCTATCTTGGCCAGACAGATGTTGCTGGAAAAGGCCAAGGCCTTGCTGACCGTGATCGGCCCGTACTTGTGGCCTTCGGCCTCGCCGATCCTGTGCCCGCCCACCGCGAAGCTTCCCTGTTCGCCGTCGAATATCTCTGCGGTGTCTATGACCCTGGACTCCAGCCCCAGGGCGATGGTCACCGCCTTGAAGGTGGAGCCGGGCTCGAACTGGGCGGCCACCGCCCCAAAGGTCATGGCCTGGCGGCCAAAATTTTCTGGTCGGTTGGGGTCGAACTCCGGGTAGCTGGCCATCCCCAGGATCTCGCCGGTGGATGGATCGGATATCACCACCGTTCCCCAGGCGGCCTTGAATTTATCCCCGGCTTTTATAAGTTCCTCGTCGGCGATGGCCTGGTATTCGGCATCTATGGTCAGTTGGAGAGAGTTTCCCGAACGGGCCGTCTTGGAGGCGTATTCCAGCGAAGGCCTGATCCTTCCCCGGGCGTCACATTGACGGGTGGACCAGCCGGCCTCTCCCGAAAGTTCCTGGTCGTAATAAAGCTCCAGGCCCTCCAGGCCCCGGCCGTCCCGGCCTGTAAAACCCAGCAACTGCCCGGCCACCGTGCCATAGGGATAAGAACGCCGGTCGTCGATTGATAATGCCAACGGCCGGCCTTGACGGTCAACTATCTGCCCACGCTCAGGAAGGATGCCGATCCGAAGCTGGTGCTGCCTTTGGGCCAGGTTCCGGTAATGCCCGCCCTTGAATGCCTGCAACCACACCAGCCTTCCGGCCATCAAGGCCCATATAAAAAAACAGAAAACCGCAAGGGTTTTCGTTCGTTGTGACATCATGGCTTGCTCCAGGCCGATGAGACCGGCCGGAAGATCCCGGCCAGGACATAGGCCAGCCCGCCCCGCTCCATAGCCGGGGATTTCAGCATCACCACCACCTGGCTGTTGGAGGGATACTCAAAACCCAGGCCGGACGCCGCCCTGGATTCCAGACGGTTCCTGGCCTCCAGCTGCTGCAGTTTTACCAAAAGCTCCTTCTGCAGGGAGACCACTTCCCGGTTGTAGTTTTGGTCTTTTTCGATGGCGGCCAGCTGCTGGGAAAGGTTGAATTTCTGCCGGATGGACAGGAACATCACGGTGAACAGCAAAAAGACCAGGCCGGCAATGAACCAGCCGGTCCGGTTTTTCTGGAGCTTGATCTCTGTTTTATGTAAAAAGGTGTTCATACTTTTTCGGCCGCCCTTAATTTGGCGCTGCGGGCCCGGCTGTTCTCCGATATCTGCCGGGGCCCCGGAACCATAGCTTTTTTGGTTATTATTTTGATCACCGGCATTTTACCGCAAACGCAGGACGGCAGGCGGGGAGGGCAGGTACAGGGTTCGGCCATTTGGCGGAAGGTCTCCTTGACCATCCGGTCTTCCAGCGAATGATAGGAGATGACCACTATCCTGCCGCCGGAAGCAAGCATTTCCACTCCGGTCTTCAGGCCCTGTTCCAGTTCGCTCAGTTCATCATTGACCTTGATCCTGATGGCCTGAAATATCCGGGCCATGGTCTTGGCCGGCATCTGGGGCCGGGTCTCCTTTATCACCCGGGCCAGCTGTCCGGTGGTCTCTATCGGATTGTTGATCCTGGTCTCAGCTATGGCCCGTGCGATCTTTCTGGATTTCTGCTCCTCGCCATACTGGTAAAAAATATCGGCCAGTTCCTTCTCTCCGGTGTTATTCACCAGGTCCCGGGCCGAGACCCCGTTCAGCCCCATCCGCATGTCCAGCGGACCGTCGCCCATGAAACTGAAGCCGCGCTGTGAATGGTCTATCTGGGGGGAGGACAGCCCCAGGTCAAATAGTATCCCGTCGATTTTCAGATCCCTGCCCCAGTTCATCTCGTCCATCAGGCTGAACTTGAGGTTGACCGCAGTGAACCTTTCTTTGTAATCAGACAATCTGGCGGTGGCGGCCTCGATGGCCCGGGGATCGCGGTCCAGCCCGATCAGCTTGCCCGAGGGACCGTTCCTTTTCAGTATCCCCAGCGCGTGCCCGCCTCCGCCCAGAGTGGCGTCGATGTAGTTCCCCCCGGGCCTGACGTTTAAAAGATCTATTGCTTCTTCCAGCAGAACCGGCTGATGCCGGAATTCATCCATAGTTCACCTTGTGTTTATTGTCTGATCCGCCTGAACCCCGAACGATCCCCAATCATCAAATGACAAATGCCAAATGACTCGGTCAGGCCACCGCGGTCAGCGGTTTGCGCTCCTGGCGCTGGAACAGGTCGCACTGCACCGGCTCCCGGGTGGAGGCGATCTCAAAGGCCTCGCCGGCCCCGGCCATCTGCAGGATGTTGATCAGGTATGGGGACAGACCGTGCAGGATCAGGTCGCCGCCGTAGCTTCTCAGCCGCTCCGCCCGTTTGACCAGTATCTCCACCCCCCGGTAATCCATGTGCTTGACCCCGGACATCTCCATCTCCAGCTTGAAACAATTCTTCTTCATGATCTTCAAGATCGCCTCTTCGATCTGAAAGAAGCCCTGCAGGTTGATCATTCCGTTCACTTCCAGCCTGACGCTGTTGTCGGCCGCAGGGATGGCTTGGATTCTCATGATTTATCTTCCTCTTTTGATTGCTGTTTCAGGTATCCGGTTTTTTCAGGGCTACAGTTTCTTGATCAGCTCCTGGTGGAGCCCGCTGTTCTGGTCCAAAAGTTTCTGGTAGGAATCAGGATTCCAGATCTCCATCTTGTCGCTGACCCCGACAATCACCGCTTCTTTGACCAGCCCGGTCTCCTGCAGGAATTTGGCCGGGATCATGATCCGCCCCTGGGCGTCCAGTTCGGCCAAAATACTCTCGGCCGCGAATATCCTCAGGGCGTTCCGGTTCTCCTCGGTCCGGGGCTGCGATTCCAGCTCGGCCATGATCTTGGTCCAGTTGTCCTGGGGATAGACGAAAAGACAGCCGCCCTTCAGGCCCTTGGTGATCAAAAGCTGGCCGGCCGATTCGTTGGATATCTGCTTCCGTAATTGGGCCGGCAGATTGAGCCTTCCCTTGGAATCAAGATTATGGTGGTATGTGCCGAAGAAATATGCCATGGTAGCGCTCCAAAACACCTTATTTTACGGTGTTTCTAGAATTTTCCGGGATTATTGTTTTTTTACTGAAAAAGGCCATAAAAATATGGGATTTTAACCATGTTAAACCACTATCCCCCACTTTAACCCACTGGTCACCATTTTAGTGTTTTTTAGCCCCATTGTCAAGCAAAAAATGACTTTTTTTTGACTTATTTTTTAGTCGCCTGCCAGACCTCGGGGAAATAAAAAAAGCAGGCAAAATTTGCCTGCTTTTTAGGTTTTTTTGATACAAATTTGAGTTTATTTATATACCGGGATTCTGTATTTTTTACTAAAGATTTCAGGTCTTAGACGACCATCATGGCATCGCCGTAACTGAAAAAACGGTACCTATTCTCTATGGCCTGCTGATAAGCATTCATTACATTCTCCCTCCCGGCCAGGGCCGAAACCAGCATGATCAGGGTAGATTTTGGCAGGTGGAAATTGGTCACCAGCGAGTCCACTATTTTAAATTGGTATGGCGGGTAGATGAATATTTCTGTCCAATCGGACAATTTTCCACTTTGCCCGAAACTCTCCAAGGCCCTGCTGGTTGTGGTACCCACAACAACTATTTTTCGATTTTCCAATTTCCCATTTTTTATTTTTTCTGCAGCTTCCCTGCTTATCTTGTAGTACTCCGCGTCCATCTTATGCTCCCGGATATCATCGGACTCCACGCTTTTGAAGGTTCCCCAGCCCACGTGCAAGAGTATTTCCAGGACCTCCACCCCTTTGTCCTTGACCTTTTCCATCAACTCCGGGGTGAAATGCAGGCCGGCGGTGGGGGCGGCCACCGCGCCTTCCTCCTTGGCATATATTGTCTGGTAGCGGTTTTTGTCTGCCTCCATTGGTTTACGGTCGATGTATGGCGGCAGCGGCACCTGTCCTACTTTTTCCAATATTTGGTAAAAGTCGCCCTGATGCGTGAATCTGACCAGGCGCTGCCCGCCTTCCCGGTGTTCGACGATCTCCGCCTCCATCAAGCCGTCTTTAAACTCAACCCGGGCCCCGGGCATCAGCCTCCGTCCCGGCCGGACCAGGCAGTTCCACAAATTTTCGGATTCATGCCGAAGCAACAAGATCTCCACCTCCCCGCCGGTCTGTTTCTTGTGCCCGATCAACCGGGCCGGGATGACCTTGGTATTGTTGAGCACCAAGATGTCTGAAGGCTTAAGATATTCAACGATATCGCTGAACCGGCGGTGCTCGATATGGCCGTCGTTGCGGCGCAACACCATCAGCCGCGAGGAATCACGCTTTTCCGCCGGGCTTTTGGCAATGAGCTCCGGTGGGAGATTATAGTCAAAGGAGGAGAGTTTCATTAAGAATATATCCTGTTCTTTAATTTGAACAATTATAGCACAGCTGGTTTTTGCCTGCAACCGGAGGACATGATTTATTTGATTTACAGATCAATAGCCCAGGCATTAATGCCTGGGCTATTGACAAAACCAAATCTGCTCTTTATTTCGTCCCACCGCATACCGGACAATTCTGCAGGCTCATCGGCACCTCCAGCCCGGCCTCCTCCATCAGTTTTTTATCGGTTATGATATCCTTGGTTGGACCATCGGAAATTATCCGCCCGTCTTTGATGATTATTGTTCTCTGGCACAATTCCAGCACCATGTCCAGATCATGCGAGGTGATTATCTTGGTATGTGCAAAGCCTTTCAGGGTGTCCATCAGACGCCGCCGGGACCTTGGGTCCAGCGACGAGGTCGGCTCGTCCAGGATCAGGATGTCCGGAGACATAGACAGTACCGAGGCTATGGCCGCCGCCCGCTTTTCCCCGGCCGAAAGATGGAACGGCGCCCGATCCTTGAGCTGAACAATTCCGACCTGTTCCAGAGCAGAGGTTACCCTCTGCTTCACCTGGGTTTCGTCAAGTTTGAGATTGCGGGGCCCGAAGGCCACATCGTCAAATACCGTGGTCATGAAAAGCTGATCGTCCGGATTCTGAAACACCATGCCCAGCCTCTGCCGGATCATGTTTATAGTATCTTTGTTCAGTTTGACCTCGCCTATTATGACCTCCCCCCGGGAAGGTGTCAGTATGCCGTTCAAAAGCATCAACAGCGTAGATTTTCCCGCCCCGTTAGCGCCTATGACGCCGACCGATTCCCCGTGATGAATGCGAAAAGATATCCCGTTGAGCGCCTGATGGCCGTCGGGATATGCGTAAAACAAATCTTTCGCTTCGGTTATATGATGGCTCATTTTACGGAACCAATAAGAATATTGCCCAGCCATAGGGGAAGGTTGACCGCCCGTGAAGCGGCAATGAATGCCCCCCAGCCGGCCACGAACAGATAATCGCCGAACCCAGGACTGGTATTTTTCCCGGTGTTATATTCCCCGTTAAAACCCCTCAGGCACATGGCACCATAGACCCTTTGGGCCTGGTCCAAAGTTCTTAAAAGGATCTGCCCCAGCAAGGGACCCCACACCTCCCGCTTGAGGCCCTTTGGATCAAAGGCCCTAAGCGAATAAGCCTGAATGATGCGGGCGGCCTCCTCCAGCAGAACCGTTATATACCGGTAGGTCAGCATCAACTGGAGGACGAATATTTTCGGGACCTTTAGTTTTCTCAACGACAAGGCTATCCCGTCCATCCCGGTGGTGGCCATCAGGATCAGGGCCGAGGTTACCGCCAGGCTTCCCTTGATGACGATGGAGATGAGTATCAACCAACCGGAGGATACAGAATATCCCAAAATGCCCGTTGTGCTCCGGTCAAACAGGGGGTTTAAAAGCCCCACGCAAATGATCATCGGTTCGATATACAGCAGCCGCTTCAGGATCGGGCCGGCCGGTATCCGTCCCGCCGCCGCCATGAACACCGGAAAGATCAGAAAAGGCATCAGGGCAATGGTGGCGTACTTATCATAGGATACCAGCACCACCGTATAAATCAGCGTGGCCAGTAGTTTCGCCAGGGGGTGCAGGCGGTGTATGAATGAATCCTGCCGGGCCAGTTCATCAAACCGTCTGATGTTATATGTGGCGTTTACTAAATTGGGCATTTAGTATCTATGTCTTTTTGCCTGTTCTATTTTTCATGTTTATCACGAAGCCCATGAAAGCCGCCAGCAACAGGGTCATCGAACCGCCCACCAGGCCGGAGACGGTTGTCCCGGCACTGACTGCCGGCCATTTTTCACTTTGTCCCTTGGTTGGTGATTCGTCTCCAGAAACCTTGAATCCGTAGTCCGGCAGGAACGCCGTCTCCTCCTGCACTGCTGCCATTTTTTTATGAGCGGGATCGGTGGACTCCAATTCTTCCCGGCCCGAGGTCTTGAATATGGACCACTCCAACCCGTCGGGGTGGGACGAAGCGAACCAGGAAAGCACTGCGCCGGCAAACACCGCCATAACGGCCAGACCGATCATAACCTTTTTAATGGACAAGTTGCCCAATGCCTGATTCAAAGCGGCTTTCTCCATGATCTCCGGCCGGGCCTTCCAGACAAAGGATACCACGGCTGCCGTCACCAACCCCTCCACGATCCCGATGGCCAGATGGATCGGTTGCATCAGCAGCACAAAGGCCCTGAATGGCAGCTCGGTCTTCCCGGATAATACCGTCTCCAGCACCACCCCGAAAGCTCCCAGCTGAAGTCCCACAATAGCAGAAACCATTGACGCGGTCATTTTCCGTTTAGCGCTGAATTCCCGGCCGATTATTTTTTTGTAGATCAGCGGGTAAGCCAGAAAACAGGTAAAGAAACCGAGGTTGAAAATATTTGCTCCCAGGGCCAGCAGTCCGCCGTCGGCAAAGAACAGGGCTTGGATGGTCAGAATGGAGGCCATGGTCAGAAATCCGGCATAGGGTCCAAGCAGGATGGCTAAAATAAGCCCCCCGCCCAAGTGTCCGCTGGAACCGGTGCCGGGAACGGAAAAATTTATCATCTGGGCGGCAAAGATGAAAGCTCCCATTACGCCCATCAGGGGAACTTTTTTCTGATCAATGTCGCTTTGGACCTTTTTTATGGAATAGGCGGCCACGCCTGCAGTAGCGGCCCACATTGCCCCTCCCACCACCGGAGATATCAGGGCGTCTGCCATGTGCATTGTCAAAGCCTCCGATTTATCATGTCACCAATTATTTTTTTAGCGAAGTGCTTCCCGCAGCACCTCCAGGTTCTTCTCCATGGCCTTAAGGTAGGCATCGGGCTCCATCGGGCCGGTGACCGCCGGATCCAGGGTGAACACCTTGGCCCCGGTCTCCCGGGCTATGGCCTCGGCCGACTTGGCCGGATACTGGGGCTCGGCAAAAATGGCTTGGACCTTGTTTTTCCGGATGATCCCGATGGTCCGGGCCAGCTCCCCGGCGCTGGGTTCGGATCCCGGCTCCCTTTCTATCACGGCCAGGATGTTCAGTCCGAACTCCCGGGCGAAATAGGGAAATGCTTCGTGAAAGGTTATGATGTCTCGGTTCTTGATGTCCTTGAGAGCCAGGTGCATCCTGTTTTTCAGAAAATCCAGCCGGGCCAGATAGATCCCGGCATTTTTGCGGTATTGTTTGGTTTGCGTCGGATCGGCTTTTTCCATTCCGGCCTCGATGTTTTGCACCTGGGCCATGGCTCCTGAGATGCCTGCGAATATGTGAGGATTGGTGGTTCCCTGATATACGATCAGATCGATGCCCCGGCTGGCATCTATCACAGTCAGCTTTGGGTTTTGGCTGGTGACCTTGGCCAGGAATGACTCCATCCCCGCGCCGTTGGCCACCAGGACATCGGCCCGGCCCAAGGTCTTCATGTCCTGCGGGGTCATCTGATAATCGTGCAGACAGCCGGAAAAAGGCGGGGCCAGGTTGACCAGTTCGACCCCGGGAACATCCTTGACGATGTTGGCCGCCATGATGTACATGGGATAAAAGGAGGTGACCACGGTCAGCCGGGCCGGTTGCTCCTTCTTCAGGCAGCCGGACATTGCCATGGCCACGGCCAGCAGGGCAGTTATTTTGTTTTTCATTTTCCGCTTACTAAAAATAAAATCGTGCTACGAATTTAAAAATTGTAGCACGATTTATGACGGATGTCAAGGATATTTTTCACCCCGGAAGATCTTTGCCTTCCATCCCCCGAGCTATATCTTACCATTTTCGGGGCTGACTGCCTTTCCCTCCCCCAGCTCGCCCGGTGAATAGCAGGTGGGGCTGATCAAATACCGCCGGCCTCCCAGCAGCACCACGAATGCGATCACGCTCAGGATGATGTCCAGTGAGGTCAGGTCTGGTTTGAGCATCTTTCTGGCTATCACGAAGGCTAAAAGTTCCAGCACTGCCGAAAGGCTGTGGGTGACCAGCATCCTGACCAGCTCCAGGCCTATCACCAGCAGCAGAACCCTGTATATTAGCTCATAAAATGTTTCCTTCGCGGTCCAGTCCATCTGAGACATGGTGATCCCGCCGTTTACGGCCGCGAGCAGGACACCAGCCAGCATTGCCAGGGCCAGACCCCTCTCCATCCAGCGGACCGCAGGACTGTAGAACAGGTTGACATTCCATTTCATTCGCTATCCTCCATGATCGTATTTCAGTGCAGCACCCGGCAGCTGGTCTTGGAAAGCAGGCACTGCCCCACCCCCTTTAAGGCTCCGATCTTTCCCTGCAGGGCCTCCAGCTTATCCGTCGGGCCTTTGACGATGATGGTCTCCATGCAATGGTGATGGTCCAGGTGGACGTGCTGCGAAGCGATGATCTTGGCGTCGGAGTCATGCTGTAGGGCCAGCAGCTTTTCCACCAGGCGGGGGTGGTGATGGTCGTAGACTATCAAAATGGACCCCACCATCTCCTTACCCCTTTCGGCCTCTCCCTCGGCCAAGACGTTCCTGACAATGTCCCGGAAGGCCTCGGAGCGGTTGGTGTAGCCCTTCTTTTCGATCATCCGATCGAACTTCTCCATCAGGGAAAGCTCTATGGATACCCCGACCCTGGTCAACTGTTCTTTGTTCTGGCTCATTTATTCTGGTATTTGATTTCTGTTTTTGTTTTCTGCTTTTTGGTATCTGTCCCTCTCGCTGAAGATGCAGCCGCAGTACTTCTGGCGGTACAGGTTTTCCTCCATCGAAATTTTGCGCCCCTCCTCCCAGCCGGTCCGGAAATCGCGGTAGAAGAAATCCACTCCGTACTTTTTGCCGATCTCCGTTCCCAGATCCCGGATCAGGTCGTGTTTCTGGTATATGCTGTAGAGCAGGGTGCTGGAGAAGGCCTGAAACCCTAAAGCCCGGGCCTGACGGGCGGTCTCATCCAGCCGAAGCCGGTAGCAGCTCTGGCAGCGCTCCCGGGACAAAAGCTCCAGCGTCTGCTCTAGGGGATAGTCGTCACGGAATACCGCCGGCATTTTGTGTTCCCGGGCGAAATCCCTGACCGACTGGAGCCGGGCCTGGTATTCCTTATAGGGATGGATGTTGGGGTTATACCAGAAGCCAGTAAAATCGACATTTTCAGCCGACAGCACCTGGTAAGGGTGGCACAGGCAGGGGGCGCAGCAGATATGCAGCAGCAGTCGGGACATAACGATTGAACAGGGTTGGGGGCTTTGTTGCTGTCAGGACAATTTAAATTTATCCCTCGTTTTCGATATTCCGTGTTTCCGCGGTAAAGGTATCGTCTAAAAAAGTTCCGTGATTGGGCTATTGCTTCAGCAGGCCGTATTTTTTCAGTTCTGCCTTCACCGCTTTCCGGGTTTCATCGGATACGTCCACCAGAGGCATCCGCATCTCGGCGTGGCACAGACCCAGCAGGTTCAAGGCGGCCTTGATCGGACCGGGACTGGTCTCGGCAAACAGGGATTTGGTCAGGGGAAACTGTTTCAGGTGTATCTGGCGGGCCTCGTCGATCTTGCCGTTCAAAAAATAACCGACCATTTTGGAAACGTCCTTGGGAGCCACGTTGGCCAGCACCGAGACCACGCCCTTGGCCCCTACCGCCAGCATGGGCAGGGTCAGCAGGTCGTCGCCGGAGAAGACCGCGATCCGGTCTCCGCACAGGGCCATGATCTGGCTGGCGTTGTCTAAGTTGCCAGAGGCTTCCTTGACCGCCACTATGTTCTTGAGCTCAGCCAGCCGGGCAATGGTGGGGGGCTCCAGGCTGACCCCGGTGCGGGATGGCACGTTGTAAAGCATGATGGGAAGTTTGGTGGCCGAGGCTACCGACTTGAAGTGCTGGTACAGCCCCTCCTGGCTGGGCTTGTTATAATATGGAGTGACCACCAGGGCTCCGTCCACTCCAAGTTTCTCGGCCTCCTGAGTGCGGGTGATGGTCCGCAGGGTGTCGTTGCTGCCGGTGTAGGCCAGCACCTTGAACTTCCCCTTGCCTTTTTTCATGGTCATGGTCATGATCCTGAGATATTCATCCGGCAGGATGGTCGGGCCCTCCCCGGTGGTGGCACAGGGAACCACTCCCTGGGTGCCGGCTGCGATCTGATAATCCAAAAGCCGTTCCAAAGCCTGCTCATCCAGAGCCCCGTTGCGGAACGGCGTTACCAAAGCTACAAAGGATCCCTTCCAGTCAATCATAGCGGTATCCCCTTTTTTGTGATTGATATATATGTTTCTGTTAAACCATAATCATCAAACTCTAAACAAATAACAATGTCCCAAATATCTAAACCACAACACTGTTAGTATTAAAGTTTGTCCGGAGATCACCTCTATCACTCCGGGAGCAAATTCTGCTCCTTGGCTTCAACTGGTTTGGGTTTCTTTTTGTCCTTTTTGGTGCCGGCCGGAACGTAATAGCGGGTACCGGGATGCGGCTGGCAGATCTTCTGCACCAGGTCATCAAAATCCTCGGGATGGTTGACCAAATCTATCTGGTTGACGTTGACCACCAGCAGCGGGGTCTCGGTATAATTGAAGAAGAAATGATTGTAGGCCTCGGACAGTTCGGCCAGGTAATCCCGGGACAGGTTATGCTCAAAGGGACGCCCTCGTTCCTTGATCCGCTTAGATAATAGATCTATCTCGGCCTGGAGGTAGACCACCAGATCGGGCTTGACGATCCCCGGTTCTAAAAGTTTCCACAGGTTCTCGTACAGGGCGATCTCATTCTGATCCAGATTGAGATAGGCGAACACTTTATCCTTGGCAAACAGGTAATCGGATACCATCTGCTGTCCGAACAGGTCCTGCTGCAGGATCCCCTGCTGCTGCTTGTAGCGGGAGAGCAGGAAGAATATCTGGGTCTGGAAGGCGTAGGCCCGGCGGTCGGAATAGAACTTGGAAAGGAAGGGGTTGGCCTCCACCTCTTCGTTCACCCGCTTGGCGTGAAACCGCTCGGCCAGCATCTTGGCCAGCGTGGTCTTGCCCACGCCGATCACGCCTTCTATGGCCACGTATCTGGGAATTCTTGAATCCATCATGATACAAATTATTAGGGCTTTATGGTTTTAAGGAATGGCCGCATAATGCACATAAATCACAAATACAAACACGTTTAACGTTATTACGTAGTAATGTTATAACGGTATATGTGCCTTTTGTGGCAAAAGGTAAACCGATTTAAAAATTGGCCGTCTCCATCTTTTTGACATCCCCCTTGGTCCGGGGGACCTTTTTGAGCAGAACCTTCACCTTCTGCCGGCTGGCGGGATCCTCGAAGTCGGGGATCAGGTCGCAGAGGGGCACCAGCACGAACCCCCGCAGGGAAAGCTCCGGGTGAGGCACCTTCAGGTCCGGGGTGTTTATCACCTGGCTGCCGAAATAAAGGATGTCCAGGTCTATCACCCGCGGCTCCCACTTCACTTGGCGCACCCGGCCCATATGGTGTTCGATCCGCTGCAGGGATTTCAGCAGCACCGCCGGTGCCAGGCTGGTCTCCAGCTCCACCACCGCGTTCAGGAATTTCGGCTGGTCGGGGTTGCCGAAGGGCTCGGTCTCGTAGACCGCAGACATCCTCAGCACGGAGGATCCCGGCATCTGGCCCATGGCGGCCAGGGCAAAGCGGATGTTGCCCAGCCGGTTTCCCAGGTTGGAACCGAGCCCGATGTAGGTTTTGGCCTTTTTATTTTCGGAGGTCTGTTTCATCTATGGCTTTAGCAGCTCTGTCTTCAGTTTGGCTTCCTTCAATATGTCCTGCGACATCTGGTCGGGATACCCCTGGGAATAGACGATCCTTTTGATCCCGGCATTGATGATCATCTTGGAGCAGAGCACGCAGGGGAAATGGGTGATGTAGATCGAGGCTCCCTGCAGCGGCACCCCGAAGGTGGCCGCCTGGATGATGGCGTTCTGCTCGGCATGAATGGCCCGGCAAAGTTCGTGTTTCTCCCCGGACTTGACCCCCAGCTTCTGGCGCAGGCATCCCAGCTCGGCGCAGTGTTTCAGGCCCACCGGCGCCCCGTTGTAGCCGGTGGACAAAAGCCTCTTGTCCTTGACGATCACCGCCCCCACCTGACGGCGGAGACAGGTGGTCCGGCTGGACACCAGCAAGGCTATCTCCATGAAATAGCGATCCCAGCTGGGACGCAGATGTTCCGTCCCGGCCGGTTGTGTTTTCTTCGGGGCTTTGCTCATCCTTTGTCGGCCAGGGTCAGCCCCGGCTCAAACGAAAGCTCGGCATCCTTGGCTGAAAGGCTCTGGGCCAGGATGCTCATCTGATGGATGGCCAGCACTTCCTCTATCCGCTGCCTGGTGATCAGTCCCATTTCCACCAGGATGTCGCCGATTCGTCCGCCTTTGGCCTTCTGGGTGGCGATGGCCCTGTCCAAATCTTCGGTGCTGAGGTGGCCGCCGGCGGTCAGTATCTCGCCCAGCAGTTTTTTGCGCTCGGCCGAGGAAAAGCCCCCGATGGACCCGTTCTTGAACTCCACATATTCGGTGTATTCCGGGTTCTCGATGGTCAGCACCCCGGACCAGCGCTCCTTGAGGGCCTTGGTGACCACCTCGCCGAACTGGACCCGGCCCAGGTTGATTTTTTCAGCCATTTTGATCTACCCTTTCAAACGGTTGGGGTATAGCGGAAATTCCCGGCACAGTTCCCTGATCTCGCCGGTGACTCCCTGAATTATTTTTTCATCGCTGAGATTGGCCAACACCTTGTCTATCATCCCGGCCACCAGTTTCATCTCGTTCTGCTTCATGCCCCGGGTGGTCAAAGCGGCGGTTCCCATCCGGAAGCCTGAGGTCACGAAGGGGCTGCGGGCGTCGAACGGCACCATGTTCTTGTTGACCGGGATCCCGGCGGCGTGCAGGGCGTTCTCGGCCTCCTTGCCGGTGATGTTCTTATTGGTCAGGTCTATCAGCATCACGTGGTTGTCGGTGCCGCCGGAGACTATCTGGTAGCCGCGTTCCACCATGCTCTGGGCCAGGGCCCGGGCGTTGTCTATCACCTGTTGGGCGTAGATCTTGAACGACGGGTCCAAAGCCTCCTTGAAGGCCACCGCCTTGGCGGCGATGACATGCATCAAGGGGCCGCCCTGGATGCCGGGCATCACCGTGCTGTCCATCACCTCGGACATCAGCTTCAGCCTTTCGCCTGCCTTGACCTTGATCTTGTGGCCGAAGGGGTTCTCGGAATCTTTTCCTATCAGCACCATCCCGCCCCGGGGCCCGCGCAGGGTCTTGTGGGTGGTGGTGGTCACCACATGGCAATGGGGAATGGGCGAGGGGTGCAGCCCGGCGGCGATCAGCCCGGCCGGATGGGCCACGTCGGCGAACAGGAAGGCCCCCACCTCGTCGGCGATCTCCCGGAACTTGGCGAACTCGTAGTGCCGGCTGTAGGCCGAGGCCCCCACGATGATCATTTTGGGCTTGTGCTCCCGGGCCTTTCTGGCCACGTCGTCCATGTCGATGTAACCGGTCTCGCGTTTGACCCCGTAGGAGACTATCTTGTACATCTTGCCGGAGAAGGACACCGGTGAGCCGTGGGTCAGGTGGCCGCCGTGGGCCAGGTCCATGCCCAGCACCGTGTCGCCCGGCTGGCAGTAGGTAAAGTAGACCGCCTGGTTGGCGGTGGAGCCGGAATGGGGCTGGACGTTGGCGTATTCGCAGCCGAACAGCTGCTTGGCCCGGTCCCGGGCTATGTTCTCGGCCACGTCCACGAACTCGCAGCCGCCGTAGTAGCGCTTGCCGGGATAGCCCTCGGCGTATTTGTTGGTCATCACGGAACCCTGGGCCTCCAGCACCGCCTCGGAGACAAAGTTCTCGGAGGCGATCAGTTCCAGGCCGTATTCCTGGCGTTTGGTCTCGTCAATTATCGACTGGTAGATCTCGGGATCTTTGTTTTGTAAAATGGACATTTTGTTTTTACCTTACCCTGTGTTGTTTAGATATTTTTGGGTTTTATTTTCTTTCCGTTGCTCTTGCTCTTGGGCTTGGCCTTGACCGTATCCGTAACCGTGGTGTCCGCTTTTATCGCCGCAGCCAGGCTTTCGGGCCTGGTCTTGCCCAGTAATAGATTGAGCTTGGCCTCCAATTCCTTCTCGTAACCTGCTTGAAAGCCCACATGGTATTCGGCGATGTTGCCGGCCTTGTCAATCACCACCAGGGTCGGCAGGCTGTTGGCCTTGTATTTCTGGGAGGTAACCGAAAATTCGTCATGCAGAATGGGAAGCGAGATCACCCGCTGGAAGATGTAAGCCTCCACCGTGTCCCGGGCTTCACCCACGTTCACCAGGTAAAAACGGACGCTGTCCCCGGCAAAGCGCGAGGCCATCTCCTGCAGGCAGGGGATCTCCTTTTTGCAGTTCTCGCACCAGGTGGTGAAGAAGCTTAAGACCACCACGTCCCGCTGCTGTCGGGTGCGGGGGGTTCTGGGCTGGCCGCAGTAATCGCGGAGATAAAAAGTGGATCCTCCGTCCAGGTTCTTCAGCACTATGGGAGGAGCCGGGTCGCCCACCTTCAGTCCGGGCTTGTCCCCGGCAGCTAAGGCCGAGATTGACAATAACAGTAGCGTAAGACAGAATGACAGGATATTTTTCATGAAGTGTATGCTTCCGTTCTTTTTGGTTATGTTTTACTATCCGACGTTTCCTGGGATAGGCAGTATCAACATGATTCCCTGGGCATTCTCCGAATAAAAAATCATGTAAATCCTGTCAAAGGGACCTCGTTTAATTTTATTCATTTTCGTATTTGGTAATCTTGTCCACCCGGCGCTGGTGACGGCCGCCTTCGAATCCGGTCTCCAGCCAGACCTTTACTATCTTGGGGACCAGCTGCAGGTCTATGTAATCGGCCGGCAATACCAGGATGTTGGCGTCGTTGTGCAGCCGCGAGTAGCGGGCCATGTCCGGGGTCATGGCGATGGCCGCCCGCACCCCCTTGACCTTGTTGGCCGCGATGGCCATGCCGTTGCCGGTGCTGCAGACCAGTATCCCCTTGTCCGCCTCGCCTTTGGCCACCGCTTGGGCCACCGGAATGGCGAAGTCTGGATAATCGCAGGGATCCCGGTTCTGGGCCCCGAAGTCCTTGAATTCCAGGTTGTCGAGGGAAAAGGCTGACTTGATCTGCTCTTTAAGGGCAAACCCCCGGTGATCGGTGCCGATGGCGATCTTCATAAATGCCCTCGTGATGGTTATTAAGGATAAGACATAACTAGATTAAAGTCAAGAGCAAGCTGTGCTGCGGCGGCAGAGATGCTCATCAAAGTCTGCCGTGCTACGTTTGAGGAGACGGTCTTTGACAGCCCAGCGCTGTTTGAGAGGCAAGGCAAGCGGGTCAGGCGACGTTTGAAAAGCTGGGCAAGGCTGCAAATCAACGATTGAACGAATCCAACATCGCCTGGCTTTTATTATTGTGTCTCAAACGTTGCCCGGAAGATATCCTTGCTCCTCAAACGCCCCTGCTTTGGCAGTTTCCCAGTTATTTTGCCATCAGCGCCGAAAGCACTATGGACATGAACTTGGTCTCGTCGGAATCTGTGCGCGAGGTCAGCACCACCGGGGCGCTGGTGCCTATGACCATGGCCGCCAGCTCCGCCTTGGCCAGCTGGGCCAGCGTCTTGTAAATGAAGTTGGCCCCGTGGATGTCCGGGCAGACCAGGATGTCGGCGTAGCCGGCCACCGGCGATTTGAGGCCCTTGCCGGCCGCGCATTCCGGGGAGACCGCGGCGTCCATGGACAGCGGCCCGTCCACTATGCAGCCCTTGATCTGCCCCCGGTCGGCCATCTTGGCCAGCTGGGCCGCTTCCAGGCTGCAGGGCCATTTGGGATTGACCTTTTCGGTGGCGGTCAGCACCGCCACCTTGGGGGTTTCAATTCCCAGTTTGTGGGCCACCGCCACGGCATGGTTGATCATGTCCACCTTCTGCCCGAAGTCCGGGTAGGGGATCTGGGCGGCGTCGGTGAGTATCAGCAGCCGGGGATAGTTGGGAACTTCGAACACCGCCACGTGGGAGACGGTGGCCCCGGTGGTCAGACCGTTCTCCTTGTTCAGATAGGCCCGGGCGTAGACCGCGGTGTCTATCAGGCCCTTCATCAGCACGTCGGCTTCGCCTTTTTTGACCATCTCCACCGCCCTGGCGGCCGCTTTCTTATAGTCGGTCTCGTCGATCAGGGTGAATATCTTGGGATCGATATTATTTTCCTTGGCCAGAGCCTCGGTCTTTTTCTGATCGCCGATCAGGATGGCCTTGGCCGATTTTTCGTTGACCGCCCGGGCCAAAGCGCCCAGGATGTCCGGATCCTGGCCGCAGGCCACGGCCACTCTCTTTAACGGTCCGCCCTTGACCAGTTCCGCCATTTGTTTCAGTGAGGTAACTTGTGCCACTTTTTCTCCTATGGTTGTGATTGTGTATAAAGGTTATTTGTTATCAGATTATGCCCGGGCCTGGGAAGTGCTCTTGGGGCGCAGCGGCCGGTGTCAGCTGACGTACACCGCGTTCCTTCCTCCCTGCTTGGCCCGGTACAGGGCCTTGTCCGCCCGGTCTATCAGTGAATCCAAGGATTCCTTCGGGTTAAGCTCGGCCACCCCCATGCTGATGGTGATATTGAAGGGCCACAGTTTTTCCTGGTGGATCAGCCTCCATCTTTCCACCGACAGCCTCAGCCGTTCGGCGATCTCGGCCGCGATCTCGGCCTTAGTCTGGGGCAGCATGATCAGGAATTCCTCGCCCCCGTAGCGGGCCACCCGGTCGTATTCCCGGATCCCGGCCTGGAGCTGCCGGGAGACGCCCTTCAGCACTTCGTCACCGATCTGGTGGCCGTACTGGTCATTGACGTGCTTGAAATAATCCAGATCGCAGAAGATCAGGGACAGCGGCAATCCCAGGCGCTTTGATTTCTTCAGTTCCAGGTCCAGCTCCATCTCAATCTTGCGCCGGTTCAGCAGTTCGGTCAGGGGATCGATGGCCGCCAGTCTGGACAACAGCTCCGAGGCCTTGGCCTCCTCCTCGTAGATGCTGGCGTCCCGGAAGATCTGGACCGCCCCCAGCCGCTCCCCCGCGGGACCGCTGATCGGCGAGGAGACCACATCCACCGGCACCCGGCGCCCGTCCTTGTGTTTCAGGTAGACCCTGGTCTGGCCGGTGGGCTGTCCGCCGTTGACCGCCCGGCTTAAGGGGCAGAGCGGTCCGCACATGCTCCGGCCCTCGGTATCGATGTGGCACAGCAGGTCGTCGGAACAACGGAAAGTGATCACTTCCTCCGGCCGGTAACCGGAAATGCTTTCTGCCCCTTTGTTCCAGTAGGTGATCCGCTTCTCGTTGTCCACAAAATACACGCCGTCATAGGTCTGGTCCAGGATGGCCTTGTAAATGTCGCAGGGCAGGCCGCTGGCATTGTCCTCCGCCTGTTTGGTCATCAGCAGCTGACCACACCCAGGGCGATGGAATTGATCTTCTGTTGCTTGGAATCGGCCCGGGAAAGCATCACCACCGGCTTGGCCGCCCCGGCGATGATCCCGGCGGCCTGGGCCCCGCCCAGGTAGATCAGACCCTTGACCAGCATGTTGCCCGAGGCGATGTCGGGGGTCAAAAAGATGTCGGCCTCCCCGGCCACCTGGCTCTTGATCTTTTTATGGGCGGCGGCCTCGGCCGAGACCGCCAGGTCCAGGGCCAGCGGGCCGTCTATGATGCAGCCCTTGATCTGTCCCCGGTCGTTCATCTTGGAAAGGTGGGTGGCGTCTATGGTTTCCTGCATCTCCGGGTTGAGCACTTCTATGGCGGCCAGCACGGCCACCTTGGGCTTTTCCACCCCCAGCTTTTGCGATATCTCCACCGCGTTGTTGATGATGTCCACCTTGGCCATCAGGTCGGGCTTGACGTTCATCCCGCCGTCCGAGACCAGTATCAGCTTGGGGTAGGACGACGATTCCATCACCGCCACATGGGACAGCAGGCGCCCGGTGCGCAGGCCCACTTCCTTGTCCAGCACGGCTTTTAGGAAGGTGGAGGTGGCCACCAGCCCCTTCATCAAGAAATCGGCCCGACCCGAGGAGACCGCGGACACCGCGGCCTTTGAGGCCTCGGCCATGTCCTTGATGTCTTGCAGTTCCCAGCCCTTGATGTCCACCTTGGCCTTGACGGCGGCATCTTCTATCGCCTTTTTGTCGCCGAATAAAATTGGAGTGGCGATCTTCTCTTTGGCCGCGTCGCTTAAAGCCTCAAGGACCACTTCGTCCTGGGCCACCGCCACCGCCACTTTTTTGGGCCCTTTGGCCTTGGCCTCTTTCATCAGATCGGAAAATGATTTGATCATGTATGCTCCTCTTGTCATTCCTGCGAAAGCAGGAATCCAGTTATTATTGTCTGATAGTCATTCCTGCGAAGGCAGGAATCCAGAGTTTAGCTCAATTCGTTATACAGTTCTTTCCATTCTGGATTTCGTTCTTCAATCAGCCTTATCTTCCATTCACGTTTCCAGGCTTTCAATCTTTTTTCACGAATAATCGCCAGACGTATATCATCAAATATTTCGTAATAAACCAAAACATTCACGTTGTATCTTTCAGTAAAACCTTCGACTGTTTTTTGCTTATGCTCGTTAACCCTGCGAACAAGGTTATTGGTCACGCCTATATACAAAGTACCGTTACGTTTGCTGGCCAGGATATAGACATAGTACTGTTTCATTGCACCGTCATTCCAGCGCAGGCTGGAATCCAGTTTTTACAGTTTCCTGGATGCCTGCCGGAAGCCTGCCCTGGGTAAGGCTGGCAGGCCTTGCAGGCTCAGGGTTTACCCCTGGATGCCTGCCTACGCAGGCATTACAAGGGGGTCAAGCATACTCCCTGGCCTGCTCCTCGCCTTTCAATATCCGCATTCCGGCCTCGGCCAGGGCCGTCATCTCGTCCTCGCCGGGGTAGACTTTTACCGGGGCGATCCAGGAGACCCGTTCCTTGATCCACTCCACGAATTCCGGGAAGTAGGCGAAGGAGCCCGTCAGCACTATGGCGTCCACCTTGCCGTTGACCACCGTGGCCATCTCGCCGATGGTCTTGGCGTTCTGGTAGGCCATGGCCTGGATGATCAAAATTGTCTTGGCGTCCCCGGCCTTGACCTTGTCCTCCATCTCCCGACCGTCGTTGGTGCCCAGGTGCGAGACGCAGCCGCCCTTGCCGGCCAGCTTCTTGTTCATCTCGTCGATGGTGTACTTGCCGGAGAAGCACATCTTGACTAGGTCGCCGGTGGGCAGGCTGCCGGCCCGCTCCGGGGCGAACGGCCCGTCGCCGTTGAGCGCATTGTTGACGTCCACCACCTTGCCCTTTTCGTGGATGCCGACCGAGATCCCTCCGCCCAGGTGCACCACGATCAGGTTCAGCTCCTCGTATTTTTTGCCGAGATCCTTGGCCGCCCGGCGGGCCACCGCCTTCTGGTTGAGGGCGTGGAAGATGCTGACCCGGGGAAGCTCCGGCAGTCCTGAATAACGGGCCAAAGGATTCAGTTCGTCCACCACCACCGGATCCACGATGTAGGACTTGACCCCGGCGTCGCGGGCCAGGTCGTCGGCTATCAGGCAGCCGAGGTTGGAGGCGTGGTCCCCGCCGGTGCCGGCCTTGATATAATCCAGCATGGCCTGGTTGACCGCGTAGGTGCCCGAGGGGATCGGCTTGAACAAGCCTCCCCGCCCGATGATAGCGCTGAGGTCCTTGATGTTGATCCCGCCCTTGGCCAGGGCGTCCTCGATCACCTGCTTGCGGAAGTCGAACTGGTCGGTGATCCGCTTGAAGGGGGCCAGCTCCTCGGCGGAGTGGCGCAGGGTGTCTTTGAATATGGCTTTGCCGTCCTCGTACACCGCTATTTTGGTGGAGGTGGAGCCGGGGTTGATGGCCAGGACTTTGAAGGGCACGGGCGGTTCCTCCAGAATTTGTTTTAAAAGTTAATATGTGATTTTATTCTTATTCCATTAGGCTCATTGGCTTTATCAGGAAGGGAAAAGATTTTCTTCTATTCACTCCGTCAGCCAGCCTTCCGCCGCATATTCGCTGCTAAACACCTTTATGCTGACCCCGCCCCGGCTGAACAACTTTGCAAAGAACGCAAACTCCGTTTTGTGGGGGTCGTCCTCCCCTATCAGAAGCGCGATCCTGGCCCCGGCCATGAATACTCCCTGGTGGGCCATGGCAAATTCCTGTTTCTCCCAATCATCGATCTTTAAGACCGCTCCCCGCAGGTCGGCCAGTATCCTGGGCGGTCTCCCTCCCTCCAGTTTTCCCAATAAGGCGTGGCTGGTTCCCCACATTTCGTGGTTAAGCACTATGTCCTTGTGGACGATCCTGATTATCCCCTTTTCCTGGTCAATGACAATCTCGTGGGCCATCATGCATGTCCTTGTTGTATGGTAAAACTGTGTTGTATGTTTTCCTAACCTTCCCGGTTCCAGAGATTCAACGCTTCATCCTATGAAGCTGCAAATACTATACGGCCGTTCTTGTTGCTCTCGCGGATGAAATCAATGAGGGTATCTCCCGGGTACTTGGAAAAATCCCCGATCACCGCCAGGCTGACCCCGTAATTCATGAATTTCTGCAGCAGCTCTCCTGCAAAGCCTGTCCTTAAACGGAAGAAATCCGGATTGATCTGATGGTCCCGCAGAATTATTTTGCCGATGTCTGCATTGGCCATCAGGTCCAGACCATCCTGCACCTTGTCGATGACCATTCCATCCGACTCTATCAGGGCATATTCCATTCCCCGCACGGTGCACTTTTTAAAATTGAAGGTGCTCAATATTCCCTGGCTTTCTCCTCGCCCTTAAGCACCCTCAGCGCTCCGGCTGCCAATGCCGGCATCTCGTCCTCGCCGGGATAAACGAAATACTTGGGCGTGATGAAGGCCGTCCGCTCTTTTATCCAGTCGGTGAAGATCTGGTTGTGGGCCACGCCCCCGGTGACCACTATGGCGTCCACTTTGCCCTTAAGCACCGTGGCGCAGGCCCCGATCTCCTTGGCTATCTGGTAGGCCATGGCCCGGAATATCTCCTCGGCCTGCTTGTCGCCTTTCAGCACCCGGTCCTTGACCTCGTTGGCCCGGTTGGTGTCGGTGTAGGCCGACAGCCCGCCGCTGCGGGTCAGCTTTTTCTTGATCTCGTCGGCGGTGTATTTGCCGGAGAAGCACATCTTGACCAGGGCCCCGGTGGGCACGCCCCCGGCCCGCTCCGGAGAGAAAGGCCCGCCCTCGTTGGCATTGTTGACATCCACGAATTTGCCGTGGTCCACCGGCGAGATGGAGATGCCGCCGCCCAGGTGGGCCACGATCAGGTTGACCTGTTCCAGCTTTTTGTTCAGTTCCTGGCAGGCCTGCAGGGCGGCCATCCTCATGTTAAGGGCGTGCAGCAGGGACTTGCGCTCGATCTCGGCCAGCCCCGAGATCCGGGCCAGCGGAGAAAATTCGTCCACCGAGACCGCGTCCACGATGAAGGCCTGGGCGCCTGACTGATCGGCGATCTCCTTGGCGATGAAGGCCCCCACGTTGGAGATGTGCTCGCCGCGCTTGGCTTCGCGCAGGTCGCTGAGCATGGCGTCATTGATGACGTAAGTGCCGGAGGAAATGGGCTTAAGCAGCCCGCCCCGGTCCACCACCGCCGCCAGGGATTTTGGGTCAATCTTGTTCCTTGACAAAAAGTCAAGCACCACCTGCTTGCGCATGGGATACTGGTCCACTATCCTGGCGTATCTTTCGATCTCGGCCTTGTTGTGGTCTATGGACTCGGAGACCAGAGGTTTCGCCCCTTTATAGACCGCCACCTTGGTGGAGGTGGAGCCGGGATTGAGCACCAGGATCAGCAGGTCCTTGGGAATTCTCACTTTCCCTGCCGCAACCTTTTTACCCCGTACCCCTTTTAATATCTTTATCCTTTTAGACGCCTCCCTGCCCTTCTTTCCCGCAGCAGTTCTCTTGACCACTTTCGTCTTTTTCACCTTGTTGACCTTTTTGGGGGCTGCAGACTTTTTCTGCTTCACAGCCTCCTTGCCCGTTTTTTTCTTGGCCGGTTTCTTAATTATAGACATCTTATAACTCCCAGTTAAACCTTAAGAAAATATTGATGATAGTTAATGCCTGCAATGTTCATTTTAAGGAAACACCCCATCGCCCTGCATTTATGAAATCGCTCAAAGCATAGTTCCCTTTTCCTATTGCATCATAAGCAATACCCCTTAAGAAAAATGCAGAGCCATATATTCCCTGGTTTTTGGTGTCCGAAACTATTGCCGTGCATTCATCAATCGTCTTTTGGTACTGTTTCGTTCTATTATACAATTCAACTCTTTTAATCTTTATCCAGCCTACATCAGGGGCTAAATCGATAGCTTTTGAAAATTCACGAATTGCCTGTTCATATTTTTCGAATTCTGCATTTATTGTTCCGCAGTACAAATAAGGGATCCATGATAATGAGTCTTTCAAAATATACGCACTCATATCTTTCATGGCCAGATCATATTCTAACATCTTTGAATATGTCTTTGCTCTAATCAAATATACCCGGTAAAAGGTACTATCCAGTTGCAAAGCCTTGTTTAAATCACTCTCTGCCTCAAGATCTTTATTTAATAATTTACTGGATAATCCATGATAAAAATATTGGTCAGCTTTAATTGCAGTATAAGAGTATGCTTTTCTAAAATCTTTCTCCCCTAAATTACTTTTCCCCTGAAAACCATATGCCGAACCCCTCATTAAATATACTGGAATGAAGCTTGAATCAAGTTCTAATGCGTTATTCCAATCATTTATTGCCCGGTCTAAATCATTATTAAGAAAATATACATATCCTCTCTGATATAAATACCATTTATTCGTTTCATCCCAATCGATAATTTTACTGAAATCTTTTATGGCCTTTTCATAATACCGTTTCTTTGTATATACCAATCCCCTTTGATAATATAATAATTCGTTTTTAGAGTCCTTTTTTATCGCTGCTGATATTTCCTCAACATTTGTCCCAACACTGTCCAGAGAAAGATTCATGGACATGATTTGAAAATACATATTTGCATCACTGGCCCAAGCAGCTATCGGCAGTAATACTAACAGAGAGAAAACCACCTTTTTCATTGTCTTTTCCTCCTGATGAAATTATGAAACCAGCTTTTTAAACTCCGCGCTCTCCCACAGGGTCTGCAGTTCCTCGTCGCTCTTGGCGGTTTCCTTCAGATCATCGTCGGCCTCTATGGCCCTGGCGATGGAGCTCAGCGCCTCCTTGGCCTGGTTCTTAAGCAGGTGGACCTTGGCCTTCTCCAGCGAGACCTCGCCGTCGTCGGAATACAATTCCAAAGCCTTGGCCATGGCCGCCAGGGACTCGTCATACCGGCCCATGATCTTGTAGGTCAGGCCCTTGGAAAACCAGGCGTCGTTGTTGTCCGGCTTGATCTTGATGGCCTGGTCAAAATCGGCCAGAGCCTCCTCATAACGGCCCAGATCGCGCAGGGCCAGCCCCCGGTTGTACCAGGCCTCCATGAAGTCCGGGGCCAGCTTGATGGACTGGTCCAGGGCCTGCAGTGCCTCTTCATCGCGGTCCAGCACCCCCAGCACAATGCCCTTGTTGCACCAGGCCTTGGCGTAATCGGGCTTGATCAGGATGGCGTTGTCGTAGGCCTGGATGGCGTCCTCGAACTGGTCGGTCCGGCTCAGGATCCGGCCCCGGTAGAACCAGGCGTCGGCATTGTTGGGATCGGCCTCCAGAGCCTGATTGTAATTGTTGAGGGCCTGGTCCAGGTGTCCGTGCTTCTCCAGCTTTAGCCCCTGGTCCACAAAATCTTCGACCATACTGTGCTCCTGTTCAATGATTGTCCGCCTTTTGTTTCACCGGTCATGAATGCCCTTGAAATGGCCCGAATATGTTTACCTTATCCAGAAAAAATGATTTCGTTATTTTCGTGTTTTTCGCGCCTGCGCGCTGAAGCGCGGAGTTTACACCGATGAAAGAGGTGGCGCGCAAGCGCGGGAAAAGGGAAAAATTTTATTCTCATTCCCATTCGATGGTGGCCGGCGGCTTGTTGGAGATGTCGTAGACCACCCGGTTGATTCCTTTGACCTCGTTGACTATCCGGCTGGAGACTTTCGACAGAAGATCTTCCGGCAATCTGGTCCACTCGGCGGTCATGAAGTCGGTGGTGTTGACGGCCCTTAGGGCCAGCACGTTCTGGTAGGTCCGCTCGTCGCCCATCACCCCCACCGCCTTCACCGGCAGCAGCACCGCAAAGGCCTGCGAGGTCTTTTGGTACCAGCCTGCGGCCCGAAGCTCGTCTATGAATATCCTGTCGGCGGTCCTTAGAATGTCGCAGCGCTCCCTGGTCACTTCGCCCAAAACTCTCACCGCCAGGCCCGGTCCGGGGAAGGGATGGCGCATCACCATTTCCCTGGGCAGGCCCAGCGACAGGCCCAGCTGGCGGACCTCGTCCTTGAACAGCTCCCGGAGCGGCTCCACCAGTTTAAGCTTCCGCATGTTTTTGGGAAGCCCGCCCACGTTGTGGTGGCTTTTGATGGTGGCCGACGGCCCCTTGAAGGAAACGGATTCTATGACGTCGGGATAGATGGTGCCCTGGGCCAGGAATCCCACCCCGCCTATCTTTTTGGCGGCCCCGGCAAAGACCTCGATGAACTCCCTGCCGATGATCTTTCTCTTCTTTTCCGGGTCCTCCACCCCTTTAAGTTTTTTGTAGAACCTGGCCGCGGCGTCCACCGTCACCAGGGGGATCTTGAACTGCTTTTTAAAGACCCGCTCCACCTCGGCCCGCTCGTTCAGCCTTAACAGGCCGTTGTCCACAAAGATGCAATGCAGCTGCTTTCCCACCGCCCTGGAGATCAGCACCGCCGCCACCGAGGAATCCACCCCGCCGGAAAGGCCCAGCACGATCTTAGATCTTCCCGCCTTCTCCCGGATGTCCTTCACCGATTGCTCTATGATGGAGTCCATGGTCCAGTCGCCCTGACAGCGGCAGACCTGGAACAGGAAGTTGGAGATGATCTTTTGTCCCTGAACTGTATGGTTGACCTCGGGATGGAACTGGAGGCCGTAAATGTTCCGTTTGACATCTGCCATGGCCGCTATCCGGCAGTTAGCAGTGGAGGCCAAGGCCGCGAAGCCTTTAGGAGGCGTCTGGACGCTGTCCCCGTGACTCATCCAGACCTGGCTCTGGGACGGCACCCCCTGAAACAATTTTGAATTTTGAATTCTGAATTCTGAATTCAGGCGTAGTGTCGCCTGTCCATACTCCCGCTCCCGGCTGCGATGTATCTTGCCGCCCAGCAGCAAGGAGGTCAATTGCATGCCGTAGCAGATCCCCAGGATGGGGATGGCGGAGTCGAATATCTCCGGGTCTATCCGGGGGGCGTTCTGGTCGTAGACGCTGGACGGCCCGCCAGAGAGAATCAGCCCCTTGGGATCTCCTTCCAGGATCTTCTTTTTTCCGGCGGTGCAGGGAATGATCTGGCAGTAGACCTTCTGTTCCCTGACCTTGCGGGCGATCAGCTGGGTATACTGCGACCCGAAATCTATGATGTTTATTCTGTCC
The DNA here is from genome assembly GCA_016235665.1 of candidate division TA06 bacterium. Taxonomy (NCBI): domain Bacteria; species candidate division TA06 bacterium. The sequence goes on from JACRJI010000001.1 coordinate 76,984, forward strand.
AAAATATCATGCCTGTTTATTCTGTTCTTGCTCTTTTATTTTCTTCAGGACTCCGGCCAGGGCCGGCTGGGCGGCCTGAGCCAGTTCGGCATCCTTATCCTTGGCTATCTTCATCAATACCGAGGCCGCTGTCTTGGTGCCCAACGTTCCCAGAGATGTTATGATTTGTTTTTTTATGTCCGGCGGTTCACCCCGGCCCAGCAGGTCCTTTTTGTAATACAGCTCGGTCAGTGCGTCCACCGAGGCCTCGGTGCCGGCCTTGCCGGCGAATTCGATGGCTTGTTTTTTCACATCAAGATCCTTGTCACCCATGGCCCTGATCAGCCAGGCTTCGGAATTCTGACCGCCCAATTTATAAAGTGCCTTAAGGGCTTCCAGCCTGATCCGGGCATCCTTGTCCTCCAGCACAGCCCCCAGCGGGCTCAGGGAGTTCTCTCCGCCCATCAGCGAAAGCAGCACGCACATATTCCGCCGCACAAACCAGCGGTCGTCCGAAAGGGCCTTGATGGCCATGTCCTCGACCCCGGCCCCGATCTTGTTGAGGACATACATGCACTTGAAACGCATATTGCTGTCCTCGCTCTCCTTAACCGTCTCCAGCAGGTAGGGCAGGGCCTTGTCCTTGATTTGGGCCAGGGCTTCGGCCGCCGGTTCCAGGATCGGATCTTTTAACAGGCCCAGGATCAGGGAACGGATGGCGGACTCGTCGCCGATCAGGCTCAGCACCTTGATCATGTCCTTGGCCACCGGTTTGTCGGCCATCAAAAGCATGATGTCCGAGATGTCCTTGCTGATGCGGGTGACCAGGGCCAGTCGCTGTTTGTTCCTAAGGTCTTCTGCAATCTGCTGGATCATGTCTATGCCCTGGCGATATATCCGCTCGTCACTTTCCTGGCGTAGTCTCAGGGTGATGCTGTCTATCACCAGCTCAGCCAGGTCGAAGCGCTCGATGGTCAGCAGATCGTCATTCAGCAGCAGCAGCTGGGAAAGGGCTGTTTCCCGGACGCCGGGGCCGGAGTCGGCCAGCAGCCTCAAAAAGCCCTCCAGGGCCGGCTTGCAGTTCTCATCGCGCCTGATGATCCAACGCAGGGCCTTGATCTCGGCCTCCGAGGTCATCTCGGCTGCCGGGCGTTCTTTCAGGCCGGACAAGTATCTTTCCAGCACCGGCTGGGTGGATGTAATTTGCCCGAAGACAAAGGCGCAATCCTCGTCGTTCAACCCGTAATATTGCAGCTTGGGCTGAACCAAAGGATACAGGGACTGCTTGCGGGTGTTGTCAGCCGGAATCGAGGCCACCATCCCCCGCAGCTTTTCCGCCAGCACCACCGTGTCGTTCTTAGTCTCCAGGGCCAGCACCTCGGCCTTGTTGATTATCATCTTGGCCAGGTCCTCGTTGGAATACTTGGTCAGCAGTTCCCGCACCACATCGGACCATTCGGGATTGTCCAGCTTTACCTGGGCCACCATCTGGCTGCTGCGCTGGTCTAGGCCGTTGATGACGCCTGCCATCATTGCGGCGTATTCTCCACCGCCCTGGGACTTGGCCAGCATCTCCAGCCGGTCCAGGTCGCTCACCAGCTTTTGCTGGCCCTGCTCGGTATCGGCCAGGGCCAGAGCGCCTTTGATCAGCATCTCGGTCACCATCGAGGGATCGCTCTTGAGCATGGCCACCACCTGGTCGGGCAGCAGGTTCTCCACCGAGGCCCCTGCTATGGAACCGCTGCCGCCGCCCTGGCCGCCGTATGATATTCCCGAAGCCACTATGTTGGTGATGCCCTTTAGGGCCAGGGCCGCCGCTAGTCCCCCCTTGGCTTTGACCTGCTCCACGTCCATGGCCATGGTCTCAAAGAATACCTGAATCTGGTCGCGGTCTATACCCTGCTTGAAGGTCAGCTGGCCCACGCTGCGCTTCCCTAGTTCGGAAATAAAATTGGCGAACACTTCCTTGCGGGAGTCTGGCACCGGTTTATCGTTCATCAACAAAATGTTGCCGGCCAGGCTGAAACTCAGGAAGCTTTCGGTCCCCATCGCTTCCTTGATCAGCATCAGGCTGGCTTCAAACAGCTTTTGGGATGTCGGGTGGCTGGACGGATACATCTTCAGGTTACGCAGGGCCCCTGTCAACTGCCCCACCAGCCGGGTCATCAGCATCGGTGATATGTTAGCCATGATTTTATCTCTATCCCTTTTTAATAATGAACCCAGAAAATCAAGGAAACATTACAAATCTATGGCGAGCCGGAAATATTCATGGTTTCATGCCTGCCCGCCGTAACTAAAGCGAAGGCAGGATTTCCTTATAGAAAAACCTAGTGTTTGAAATGCCGGATGCCCGTAAGCACCATGGACAGCTTGAGCTCCGAGGCCCTGGCGGCCACGTCGCCGTCCTTGACCGAGCCTCCGGGCTGGATGATGGCGGTGATGCCGCCGGCTGCGGCCTCTTCGATGTTGTCGGCAAAGGGGAAGAACCCGTCCGAGGCCAGTGCCGCTCCCTTGGCCCTGCCACCGGCTTGCTGCAGGGCCAGCCGCACCGAGGCCAGCCGGTTGGGCTGCCCGGCCCCCATGCCTATCAGCTGTTTGTCCCTGGCGATGACGATGGCGTTGGACTTGACGTGCTTGACTATTTTGAATGCAAAGATAAGGTCTTCCATCTGGGCCGCTGTTGGCTTGTTGGCTGTGGCCTGCGATAACTTGGATTCATCAAAAGTCGCGGCATCGGGAGCTTGGGCCAGCGCCCCACCCCAGGCCGAGCGCAGCAGATATTGGTTTTCGGGCTTTTTTGTTATCCTGACCAGCCGGACGTTCGGCCCCCAACCCTTGCGGTTGGCAAAGATCTCTTTGACCCCCGGCAGGAAATCCGGGGCGGCTATTACCTCGTAAAAACTGTTGGGGCCGGTGATCTCTTCGGCGGCTTCTACATCCAGCGGACGGTTGACCGCGATGATCCCCCCGAAGCGGGAGATGGGCGCCGGGGGCAGTTCCCCGTCCCGGGCCAGCAAGTAGGCGGCTTTCAGTTCCTTGGCGCAGGCGCATCCGCAGGGATTGGTGTGCTTTATGATCACACAGCAGGGTTCGGAGAATTCGGATACCAGTTCCCACGATGCCCCCATGTCCAGGATGTTGTTGTAGGATATCTCCTTGCCGTGGATCTGCTCAAAGGCAGGCTCAGCCCCGGCCGGCAGATAGAACCCGGCCGGCTGGTGGGGATTCTCGCCGTAGCGCAGGGGCAGGGATTTTTTCAGGTTGAGAGAAATATTTTGCGGCAATTCCTGTAGGGGCGATTCATGAATCGTCCCAGATTTAAGAAAATAACCGTTGATGGCCGCATCGTAACCCGCGGTCAGGGCAAAGGCCTTTTGGGCCAGCTCCCGTTTAGTTTCGTAAGAGACCTGCCCGGATTTTTCCAGTTCTGAGATTATGGTCTGGTACTGGTCCGGCGAAGTGACCACAGCCACGTCGTGGTGGTTCTTGGCCGCGGCCCTGATCAGCGAGGGTCCACCGATGTCTATGTTCTCGATGGCCTCCTCGTCGGTGACGTTAGGCTTGGCCACGGTGGCCTCGAAAGGATAGAGGTTGACGCAGACGATATCCACCGGCAGGATGTCGTGTTCCTTGCGCTTGGCCAGGTGTTCCGGGACGTCCCGGCGGACCAGGATCCCGGCGTGGATCCGGGGATGGAGGGTCTTGACCCGGCCGTCCAGCATCTCGGGAAATTTGGTGACGTCGGAGACGTCGGTAACGGTCAGGCCCTGTTCACGGAGGTACTTGGCGGTGCCGCCGCTGGAGACTATCTCGTACCCGGCCTGGGAGAGGCCCTTGGCAAATTCAGTGATGCCGGTCTTGTCGAAGACACTGATGATGGCTCGGTTGTTGCTCATTAGTTTTTCAGATTTTTTATCTTTTATTTTTTGTTTTTCAGTTTTCCGGCCAGCTCCGCCGTTCTCTTGCCCAGCTCCATTCCGAACTTGATCGCCTTGGCATCCGGCAGGTCCACGCAGGCCGCCCCGAAGTGCTTCTCGCTGGCCCGGCCCTGTACCACCATCCCGTGGATCAGCATTGCCGTGAGAATGGAGATCAGCGTGGTCTCGGCCCCGGTGGCGGTGCTGCCGGCGGTGGTGAAGGCCGCCCCGGCCTTGCCTTCCAGCTTCCCGTGGATCTTGAATGTCGAATCCATCAGCCTTTTCAGCTTGGCCGTCATTAGCCCGTAGTAGGCGGGCGAGCCGATGATGATCCCGTCGGCGGCCAGCATGTCAGCTAACTTGACCTGGTCCGCTTTCTTGACCGTGACCGCTGTTCCTTTTACCAGCCTGGCGCCATCGGCCACGGCCTGGGCCAGCTTCCCGGTGTTGCCGGTGTAGGAGTCGTAGATTATGAGGATATTTGTCATAAAAGGATAAAAAATCTGCGTAATCTGCGGATAGTGCCTATTTCTGTTTCCTGATGACCTTGCCCTCGGCCATCACCAGCCGCGGGAAGGCCCCCAGGTGCAGGGGGTCCCTGTCCCAGACCACCAGGCTGGCCAGCTTGCCGGTCTCGATGGAACCCAGCTTGTCGTCGATGCCCAGTATCTTGGCGTTCTTCAAGGTGATCATCCCCACGGCCTCCTCCTCCTTCATCCCCTGGATCAAAAAGTACTTCAGGCTGTCGCGCAGGGCCGGGGTCATGATCACCGGATGGTCGGTCATCAGGCCGTAAAAGGCCTTCGATCTCATCAGCAGTTCGGCGTTGCGGTAGTGCTCGTTGCGCAGTTCCACTTTGTAGGGCAGGCTGCCCAACGGCCCGTAGACGATGGGGATGTTGTTGTCCGCCAGCTGGTCGAAGATCTCCTTGTGGTGGACGTCGCCCAGGTGGTCGGCGGTCACCGTCAGCTTGTATTTCTTCACCAGTTCGATCAGGTACAGCACGTCGTCCTCTTTGTGGACGTGGACCTTGGCGGTCTTCTTGTCCAGCAGCAGCTCCAGCAGGGCCTTCTCCTCGGTGTCGAACTCCAGCACGAATTCCTGCTCTATCATCTGCTTCTGTTCCTCGATGTCCCTGGAACTCAGCTTGCTGTCCTTGTCCCGCACCTTCTGGTCCAGCTCCTTCAGCTTGCGCTGCCGGGCCAGGTCGCCCTTCTGCTTCTTGGCCAGCACCAGGTCGAACTTCTTCTCCAGCATGCTGTAGATGCCCATCCGGGTGTTGGGACGCAGCCCTTTCCACTCCCCGGTGGAGCGGGGGTTGTAGCCCAGGGCCATCTTGAATCCGTATTCTTTCAGCAGGGCCTGGCCCCGGTTGGCGGCGAAGTTCTTGATGACCATGGCCCGGCCGCCCACCAGGTTGCCGGACCCCGGCACGATGCAGCTGTAAAGCACCCCAAAGTCCACCGCCTCGGCAAAGGCCGGGTCATCGAAGTAGACGCTGTCCAGCGGGTCGTTGTTGGCCAAAAACTGGTCCAGGATGTCGTTGGACTCGCCCTCATCGCCGGGCTCGCCGGCCCGGTGCATGCCCAGGTGCGAGTGGGCGTCTATGAAGGCCGGGGTGACCACGCCCTCGGCGTCGGCCTTGGCTTTTTTGGTGGAGAGCTCGGTGACCTTGTCGCCTTCAACCGCCAGGTAGACGTTGTTGCGCTTGTGCAGCCCGTCGTACAGCGTGGTGGCGTGGATGATGATCGGCTTGGCCATAGTTCTATCTTTCTGAATATTTTAAGATTATTGCCGCCTCTGTGTCTTAGTGTCTCTGTGGCGAATAAGAATTAAGCCCCGAACTTGTCCAGCTTCAGCGCATTGGCCAGCATCAGCGGCATGGCCGAGGCCGACGGGAAACAGCCCAGGCTGCCCTTGGCGCAGTTCTGCTCGCTGAAAGCACTGAACCCCTCGGCCCGGACATAGGGAGAACAAAGCAGGAAGGGATTGGGGTGCCAGCTGTGTCCCTTCAGCCGGGCCGGGGTGGAGTGGTCCCCGGTGATCACCAGCACATCCGGGTTGAGCTTGGTCACCAGGGGCAGGGCGGCGTCCAGCTCCTCTATCACCTTGACCTTGGCCGCAAAGTTCCCGTCCTCGCCGTAGCTGTCGGTCTTCTTGATGTGAATGTAGAAGAAATCGAATTTGTCGTAGTTCCGATCCAGGGTCTTGAATTCCTCCTCGGTGGCCGGCCCGGTCTCCAGCTCGGTCATGCCCACCAGCTTGGCCAGCCCCTTGTACATGGGATAGGCGGCGATGGCCGCTGTCTTGATGCCAAAGCGGTCGTACATCGAGGGGATGTCGGGGTGCTTGGCGAAACCCCGCAAAAGAACCGTGTTGGCCGGGCTCTCGTTCTTTAAAACTTCGTTGGCCATGGCCACGAACTTGTCCACGATCAGCGCGGTGGGCTGGCCCTCGGAACACATGTAGCGGGAACGGTAGGCTTTCAATCCCTCGTGCTGGGGATCGGTGTCTGCCAGGTCGCCGCAAAGGTTGTTCCCCCGGAACAGCACCACGAAGCGGTGCTCCTTGCCGTGCTTGATGATCACCTCCGCGTTGTCTATCTTTTTTATGGCCGTCTGCAGTTTGGCGCACAGTTCCATGTTCTTCTCGGTGGGGATCCGCCCGGCCCGGCGGTCGGTGATGATCCCGTCGGAATTGACGGTGGCAAAGTTGGCCCGGGCCGCCACGTCCCTGGGCGTCATCTCCAGCCCGATGCCCAAAGCCTCCAGCACCCCCCGGCCGATCTGGTATTTAATGGGATCGTAGCCGAACAATGCCAGGTGGGCCGGGCCCGAGCCTGGTGTTATCCCCAGCGAGACCGGCACGGTCTGCCCCAGGCATGACCTGGCCGCCAGCGCGTCCATGTTTGGAGTGACAGCCGTCTCCAGTTCGGTCTTGCCGCCGGCTTCCATCGGCAGTCCGCCCAGGCCGTCGGCCACTATCAGGACTATCTTCTTGTCGTTGGGGACCAGCAGGGGCTTCAGCAGTTCATCGCTCAGCATAATAACCTCCTTCAGTTAAAATCCGGCTCCTCGGAGAAAACCAACGGGGGACTTTGACAGGGTTTACATGATTTCTTTATTTTAGGTTTGGTCCTGGGAAACAGGATTTTTTATTTTTGTATTGATCCCGGTAAATCATGTTATTCCTGTCTGTCCAAGCGGGTCACTCGCCGTCTTCGTTCATCCATTTGCGGGTGGCCACGTCGTTGACCCGGTTCTTCATCTTCTCCACCACATCATAAGAGACCTTGATGTTGTACTTGATGGAATCCAGGTCCTGGTCCCCGTGGGAATCCGAGCCGCCCGAGACCAGCATCCCTTTTTTGTCGGCCAGTTCCAGGTAATGCTTCACTTGGGCCGGGCTGTGCTTGCTATGCCAGACTTCCAGCCCGTCCATCCCCTGGACTACGAACTGGTCTATCAGGTCATCCCGGTTCTCTATTCCAGGATGCGCGAAAAAGGCCAGACCCCGCACGTAGTGGATCAGCTCGAAAGCGTCCTGGGGCGACATGAAATTCTTGGGAACATAGGCCGGGGCCCCGTTGCCCAGATAGCGGCTGAAGGCCTCGTCAGTAGACCCCACATAGCCTTCGTCCAGCAGGGCTCTGGCCACGTGGGGCCGGCCCACCGAACCGGAACCTGCGATCTCCAGTACATGCTTGATGTCTATCCGCACCCCGGCCACCGCCAGCTTTTCCACGATCTTCTGGGCCCGCTCTATCCGGGCCTGCTTGAAACGCAACACTTCCTTCTGAAAATCCGGATCCAGGTAATCTATGAAATAACCCAGGATATGGATCTCGGCTTCATTTATGGAGGTGGATAGCTCAACCCCCGGGATCACCTCTATGCCCAGCTTGGCGCCCAGGGTGGCGGCCGGACGTATGGATTCCCAGGCATCGTGGTCGGTGACGGCAATGGCCTTAAGCCCGCGCGACGAGGCATGCCGGATCAGGGACTCCGGAGTGAAGGTTCCGTCGGAAGCAACTGTGTGCAGATGCAGATCAACGTAAGGGTGATTGTTGGTCATACGGCTTAAAAGACAGGGGTCTTGGCTTTGGTGTCGGCGCCGGCGGCCTCGCTCTTCAGGCCCAGGTCGGCCACCACGGTTTCTATCAGGGTCTCGTCCACCGCCTGGGCTCCGGCCATGGCCGCCTCCAGCAGGGCGTTGTCGCAGATGGTGTTTATCAGCCTGGGTTTTCCATCGGAGTAAAAGTGGATGAACTCGTAGGCCGAGTCGGTGAACAGCTCCCGGGTGCAGCCCACCACTGAAAGCCGGTACTGGATGTAGCCCCGGGTGGATTCCGAGGTCAGCGGCTCCAGCTTGTGCTTGACCGCTATCCGCTCCCGCAAGGGCGGGTCCAAAGCCAGGCACTGCTCCAGGTCGGGCAGCCCGAACAGCAGGAAGGTTATCAGCATGCTGCCGTTGACCTCCATGTTCAGCAGGCCCCGCATCTCCTCCATGATCTCCTTGTTCTTGAGCATGTTGGCCTCGTCGATGATCACCACCGCCTTGCGGCCGTCGTTGTAGATCTTCATCAGCTGCTCGTAAAGCTGGCCCACCAGGGCGGCCTTGGAATCGGCCGGCTTCTCCACCCCCATCTGCAGCGCGATCTTGCTGATCAGCCAGCCCGGGGTGACCTCGGAATGTACGATCACCAGCAGGGCGGTCTCGTACTGGTCGTCCGGCAGGATCTCCAGCAGGCGGCGGGAGACGGTGGTCTTGCCGGTCCCGATGTCGCCCAGTACCACCGCCAATCCCTTCATCATCTCCGCCGCATGGTTAAGCTTAAGTATGGCACGGGAATGCTGGGGGCTGTCGTAGTAAAAGCGGTTGTCGGGAGCGTTGGAGAACGGCTGGTCCTTAAGACCGAACATTTGCTTGTAGTCCATTTATATTAACTCCTTGATAATTAACTTAGTATAGATTTTAAGTTTAACCTATAATTTGTTATTTTGCAAGATTAAAATTGCTTAAAATGCAATAAAAAAAGCGGCTGAAAAACAGCCGCTTTAAACCGGTAAAATTATAGAAAATTTGCTGAATTGTTATAAAAACATTTTATCAAAAAAGCCTCTTAATTTCCACCTCCCGGTAATAATGTCTTAAAATATTATTATAGCTCTTTCCCTCCCGGGCCATCCCGATGGCCCCCCACTGGCAAAGCCCCACCCCGTGCCCGTATCCGGAACCTTCCAGGGTCATGGAAGCGACGAAGCCTTCTTCATCCCGCTGCACCTTCAGCTCGAACCTGGTGCTCAAGACCGGGCTGGCTGAAAGTCCAAACCTGATCTTGTCCTTGTACAGCACAGTGTCCCCGCAAACGGCCGATACCTTCAGGGCCAGCACCCGGCCGGATCGGGATCTTTCCAGTATCTCCGCATTCCTGATCCTGGCCTGGGGTTGGCCGGGGAAAAGCCTGTCCAGCATTTCCCGGGCGGTAACCGTATCCTGCCAGGAATACCGGGGTGAGATCTTGCAGTAGTCGTCTTTGACTGACCTCAGGAAGGGAAACCTCTCGTCAATTGCCTGCCAGACCTCGGAAGGCATTGCGGTGTGGCCCCCGCAGGTGGAATGGAAATTGGCCGCGATCACTTTGCCGTCGCAGGTCAGAACCTGGCCCCGGGTTTCCTCCACCGCTTTTCGGATCAAGGGAGGAACGTTCCCGCCGCTGTTGTAGGCTTGGTGCTGGACCCCGGCTTCGATGTCGTAACCGGCCTCGGGCGAGGCCCCGATCCTGGTGATGGCGTAACTGCGAGAGGCCACCGCCTGGGCTTTCAAGGCCTCCAGTTCCTGGCGGCCGCTGCCCATCTCGGCGCTGACCACGCCCAAAAGATATTTTTCCAGTTCGGTCTCCAGCACCAGCAGCAGGCTATTGCCAGCTGCCTGGCGGATTTCGGCCGGCCCGGAGAATTCCCGTTGGTTGATGAAGAATGGCGACCGGGAGTAGATCCTGACAAAACCCCGGATCGGGCCCAGGGTCTGGCCCTGGCTGGTTTGGATGGCCAGTCCCCCGGACGCAGGCAACAGCTTCCAGCATTGCCCGGGAACAATGGCTGCGCTGTGGTCCTGATCGCTGAGATAGACGGTGTCTGCACCCTGCACCTCCGCCTGAGGAAGGCCGCGGCCCAGGGCGATCCGGATCAGCGCCACTTCCGGCTCTGGTTTTTGCGACAGGTAACGGGGGGCGCATCCGGCCAGGACCGATCCCAGCAAGATCAGCGTAATTTTAAGGAAATTATTTTTTCTCATTTTTCTTCAAGGCTTCGATCCTCCGGCCGATGAACTCCCGGTTGACCGGCTGGCCCAGCTTTTGGGCGGTCTGTAAAAATATTCCCCACTGGACCGCCGCTCCGGCGGGATCGGTCTTTTCCAAAGCCTGGGCCAGGTTCATCCTGCTCTCCAGATGATCGGGGTTTGACGCCAGGGCCTTTTGCCAAAGTCCTATGGCCTGACCTTCATTGCCCTGCCGGATCAAGGCCAGGGCCAGGCCGTTGTAAGAACCGGGATCGCCGGGGTTGGCGGCCACGGCTTTTGAGTAAACCTCCGCGGCCTTATCCCACATTTTTTGTTGGCAATAGATGATTCCCAGGTTGGTCCATCCCTCCTTGCTTTCAGGATCAAGGGAAACCGCCTGTTTAAAGGCTTCTTCAGCCCGAAGCAGGTCGCCCTTGCCTCCATAGCTGATGCCCAGCGTTATATAGGCGTCAGGGCTGGCGGGATCAAAAGACAGGTTTTTAAGGGCATAGATGATCGCCTGGTCGTACTTCTCCCACTTGGCGTAAACCAGTGACAGGCCGTGCAGGCTGTTGAAATAAGTAGGGTCTAGTTCCTCTGCCCTTAACAGATGGCGCTCGGCGGAAGGCAGGTCGCCTTTCTGGTAATAAAAGTTTCCCAGGTAATCGTGGGCGATGTAGGAATTTGGGGAACGGGAAACCTCGGTGGTCCAGAATCTGAAAGGATCCTGCCATTCCAGATTTCGTCTTATGGAAAGGGTCATCATGGCTATCAGGACAAGGAACAAGACGGCCCCAGCCAGTTTCCTGTTCTCCAGCCTGCTCCAAAGATATCCGGCCCATACCGCAAAACCCATCAAGGGCAGATATAAGAACCTCTCCGCCAGAATGGCCGTCAACGGCAGCAGGTTGGAGACCGGCATCAGGCCGGCCACCAGCCACAGCCAGCCGAAGGCCAGGTATCTCTGTTTTTTGATGTCCTGCCAGGCCAGCAGGCTGATGCCCGACAAAACTGCCAGGGAACCAAGCACCCGCCAATCCAGCAGGGAAGTGGAAAGCTGATAGACATAATCCACCCGCGGCCGGAGAGGAAGGAACAGCAGCCGGACGTATTCCAAAGACGCCCGGAACATGGTGAAGAACGTGGTCCAGACGGAGTCGCCCCAGTATGGGCATTGCGAGACCCGGCCCAGAGCCAGCCGCCGCACTGCCAGGTAAGCCAGTATCAGGACAAAATAGGGTGCATATCTTTTCCATCCGGCGGCCAGCGTCCTGATCCTGCCCTGGCCCTCAAAAAGCCAGTCGTAAAGCATGATCAGCAGGGGAATGACCACGGCCGTTTCCTTGGACAAGAGGGCCGGAACGAAGCAGGCCAGCGACAAAACCAGATGTATCTTTTTCCGGGTCTGAAAATATTTCCGGTAAAAGATGAACATCATCAGGCCGAAAGCTGTGAACATCAGGTCGCCCCGGCTGGAGATCCAGGCCACCGCCTCGGTCTGGACCGGGTGCAGGGCAAATATAAGGCAGGCCATGGTTGTCAGCCGCCGGTCATTGAACAGCTGTCCCAGCAGGATATATGCCAGCAGGATGTTCAGCAGGTGCCACAGCAGGCTGGTCAGGTGAAAGCCGAAGGCGCCTGAGCCCCAGATCTTATAATCAATCAGGTACGAGACCGTCCGCAGCGGCCGCCAGATCCCGTCCCAGAAGATGCTGGCCATGGAGCGGCTGGAGTTGGCAAAGTACTCCGGGACAAACCGCCACTCACGGATCTTGGCGTTCTCCTGCACAAAAAAACGGTCATCGTACATGAAATCGGCCGAGAATACCGGCCAATAGGCGATGACCGTCAGGGCCAGGATCAGGATTATTTTATAATGTCTTTTTAGCAACCGTCGGTTTAAGTGTTATTTGCCGCATTGGTTATTTCTTATCCCGCCCAATCCCGGAACCCCCACAATGCCCTGAAGGTCTGCTTCCAGGCGGCCGGGGTTTTAAGAGACCTCATGGTCTTCAGTATCTGTCCGGGCCTCAGGTAAAATTCCCGGAAAGCCCTGCTCCTGAAGGCTTCCACCTCGGCGGGATCCAGCTCCGGTGTTTTGATGACGGAAAAGTTCTGTTCAAAGAACCTCCAGTCCCGGTTGGTTATCCAGCCTTCATCATTGGCTCGGGCATAAAGTTCCGAACCGGGAAAAGGCACCGCGGAATAGAACTGGGCAAAATCAAAATCCAATTCCTTCGCCAGGTCCAGGGTGGTTCTCAGATCCTCCCTGGTTTCACCGGGGTACCCGAACATCACGTGGGCCGTGACCTGCAGGCCGGCCTTTTGCGCCATGGCCACTGCTTTCCGGGTCTGATCTACCGTGGTCCCCTTGGCCATCAGGTCCAGGATCCTCTGGCTGCCGGACTCCACCCCAAAGCCTATCATCCAGCAACCCGCCTGTTGGAATCTTTCCAGCATCTCCCGGTCCACCTGGTCCACCCGGCTGTTGCAGACCCAGCCGATATTGAGTTTTCGGGAGATTATCTCGTCTGCCACTGACAGGGCATGATCCCTGTCCAAGGTGAAAGATTCGGCCCAGAAAAGGAACTGGTTCACTCCGGTCTGCTTGATGTCGTGTTCTATCTCATCCACGATCCTTTTGGGGGAGAACTTTCTGAGCCTTTTCCCGTAATAGACATGGTCGGCGCAGAACCGGCAGCCAAAAGGACAGCCCCGGTTGGTGGCCAAAAGCAGGAACGGCTGGTCCGAGAGCGGGAGTTTATAAAGATTCTTGTCAATCAGGTCCCAGGCCGGGTAAGGCAGGCGGTCAAGATCTTCCATGGTGGCCCTGGGCGGGTTGTGAAGAACCTTCCCCTGCCGGCGGTAGCTGATGCCGGAGATGCCGTCAAACTTTTCCCCTGAGACCAGTTCCAGCGCGGTCTGCTCCGGCTCCCCCATTATTATGACATCCAAGCCCCGGGAAAGGCCGAAGGTCTCCTCCGGCAGGGCGGTGGGGTGGATGCCAAAAAACGCGGTCCGGCAGCCCGGCAGAGCTTGGGCCGTCTCGTCCACCGTCTCCATGTCTCCGGCGATGGACGGGGTGGCGCTGTTGAACAGGCACCAGTCGGGGGCATATTCCTTGACGATCTGGATCAGCCTGGACCTGGAGATATTTTCCACTATGCAGTCGTGCAGTTTCACCTGATGCCCGGCCCGGCGCAGCACCGCCGCGGTCAGGGCCAGGGAAAGCGGCGGCCAGACCGAGGTCCAGGCCCCTGCCCGCTGCATGCACCTTCCCTCCCGCACCTGGGACACCCCCAGATAGGCCGGGGGATTTACCAGCAAAACCTTCAAGTCAGCATCTCCCGGAGGATGTGCCACAGGAATTTCCAGCCCTGGCTGGTCTTCAGCTTGGAGACCCCGCCCTGCCGGGAATATTCGTGGCTGGCTATCTCGGTGATCCTCAGACCCCGTTTGAGGGCCTTGATCACCATTTCCTGCTCGATCAGGAAACCGTCGGCTTTCAACCCCAGTTCCCTGGCCTTCCGGACTTCGATGGCCCGGAATCCGTTCTCGCAGTCGGTGATATCGGCCTTCCAGCGCCAGTTGAGCATCAGGCTGATCAATGCTCCGCCGGCCTGGCGGATGATGTTGTCCAAAGTGCCGTGGAACTCGTCCGAACCGCCCCGCAATCTGGAAGCGATCACCAGGTCGGCCCGGCCTTCCCTGATCGGCCGGACCAGTTCCGGGATGTCCGAGGACTGATGCGAGCCGTCGGCGTCCATCAGCACCAGGATCTCTCCCCGGGCTTTTTGTATGGCCAGCCGCACCCCGGCCCCCTTGCCCCGGCCGTCATCGGCCAGCACCAACGCGCCTTCATTCCGGGCTATCTCTGCCGTCCGGTCAACGGAACCGCCGTCAACCACCAGCAGTTCGCCGGCATGGTTTCTTGCGCCGAGCACCGCCCGGGCGATGGTGGATTCCTCGTCCCTGGCAATTATGGCTACGGTAATGTTTTTCACTTACTGTCCTTAAGTTTCTTCTCAGCCTGCTTAAGCACTTCGTAAGCCCGGCCTCTTTCGTATTTCAGCCGCCGGGCTGACCGTTCATCCAAAGCCAGGTTCAGAGCTTTTTGGGATGTTTCCAGGGCTTCCCGGTATTTTTTCTGCTGGTAGTAACACTTGGCCAGGCGGCTGCCTACGACCACCCGGTTGAAATTGTTCATCGGCTGGCTCTGGTCCAGCAGTTTCAGCAGCCGGGCATATCCGTCGGAGCCCTTGTCCCATTGCTTGGTCCGCCAGTAAACTTCCGGGGCTATCCAAAAAAAAACGTGGTTTTGAGGATAACTATTCTCTAGTTGCCGGGCCTGCTCCAGGGCCAGCGGGTATTTTTCATAATCTACATATATCCAGGCTAGGCCGTTCTGGGCCATTACCTTTGAATAGCGCCCCTTTTCTATCGCCAGCTTGATCTCTGCTGTGCCCTGTTCCCGGTTGTCGCCGATGAAAGGCAGCCACTTCAGAACGCTGGTGGCCTTGGTGCGGAAATAGTGAAAAGAGCCGATGCCCATATAAGCGTCATACAACTGGGGATCCAAGGCGGCGGCTTTGTTCAGATCGGAGACGGCCGACAGGCCGTTGTTCAGGGCCGAAAAGTAATCCTTGGTCCGGACCTTAATGGCTGCCCGGTAGGCATAGGTCCCTCCCCGGATGAAAAAGGCCCAGGCATCGCGGCGGTCCTGCGAGATGGCCCGGCCGGAAAGGTCCAGTGAGCTGTCCAATAGTGATCTCTGGAGATCATCCCAGACATCGGTCTCGTAGGCCATGGATCTGAGCTGGTAGGCTCCGGCCTTGAAAAAATATCCGGCCGGGTTTTTGGGATGCTGGTTTATGAAGGCGTCGAAGGTGTCTATGGCTTCCTGATACTGTCCCTGGTAAAGGATCTCCAGCCCCCGGTCTATCCGGAGATCAAATTCATCTCCCACCGCCGCCTTCAATGATGAGAGAGGCCACAGCAGAAGGACAAAAAGGAATAATATATATGCTGAATTATTTTTCACAGCAGGTGCCTTCCTAAAAGCAGCAGGCCGGGGTCCGACCTTACCACCTGCTTGGCCACGTCTATGGGATTTATTTTTGACGGATCCTTGTCCTTCAGCAGTTTGGCCAGCAGCCGGGCGATCCGGTTCATGTCATCATCTTCCAGTTTCAAGAAAGCCCGGCGGACCTTGGCGTGGTATTTGATGTCCTTCCACAGGCCCGACCACCAAAGGGCGGGATAATCCCCGAGTGCCTTTTCGCTCCCGGTCTTCAGGTATTCCGATATTTGGCGGGCGGCCATCTGCCCCGAGGCCATGGCAATGGCGATCCCGGCCCCGGACAGGGGATCGGTCAGCCGGGCGGCATCGCCGGCCAGCAGCACGTTCCTGGATACCATGGGATGGTCTTCCTCCAGCGCCGGCGTGCCTCCGCACATGGTCTCTATGACCCGGGCCTGGGGAAAATGTTTTTTAAGGAATTGATCCAGATATTCACCGGGCTTTTTTTGCCCGGCCATAGTGCTCAGGATACCAAGTCCCACATTGGCCCGGCCCTCCCCCTTGGGGAAGACCCATAAATAACCGCCGGGAGAAATCTCCCTCCCCACCCAAAACCTGACCATGTCCGCGGGACCGTCGATTCCTGACATCAGGTACTGTACGCAGGAATGCAGTTCGCCAGGTTTCATGGCCGTGTTCAGTCCGGCCCAGGCTCCGGTCAAGGATTCCACCCCGTCGGCCCCGATGACGGCCCGGCAGGCGACATCTCGTATCTGGTCCCGGTACAGGACCCTGACCCCGGTAAAGGCTCCCTTTTCATCAGCGATCAGGCCCACCGCCTCGGCATTGACCAGCACAAAAGCTCCGGTTCCGGCCGCCCGTTGGACCAGACAGCGGTCAAACAATTTGCGTTCCAGCACGTACCCCACTCCAGGCCAGGGCACCGCCACTTCGGTGCCGTCCGGTGAATATAGCACTGCCCCGTTGATGGGCGCAGCTATCCATTTGGGGTCCGGCCGGCAGAACAGCTCCAGGCTCTTCAGGCTGACGGCCTCGGCGCAGCATAGTGGGATGCCTACCTCTCGGTGCTTCTCCAAAAGCAACACCGAATGACCCGACTGGGCTAACGTTTCGGCGGCCAATGCTCCGGCCGGACCGGCACCGATGACCACTGTATCATATTGACAGTTGAGTAATTCCATAGAACTTTATGTTAACATAACAACCATATTATTTCAAGATATTTAAATCCAAAAGGTGAAAGGCTTTTTTCGGAAAAACATTCCGGCATAAAATTGTTGACTTTGGCCAGCCGGTTGGGTTATTATCTAAAGATATGAATAAACAATCATCTATAAAGCATGTTTGGCCGGGCTTGGTCCTGACGTTTCTGTTTTTGGGATCAGAGGCATCTTCCCAAAGCTGGACCAGCTATACCAATTATAACCAGGTTATAAAACTGGCTTTGGATCCCTCTTCGCCCAGTCTTTGGGGCGCCACCCCCGGCGGGGCCGTTTTATTTTCCTGGCAGGATACGGTGTTGGTTGAGAAATGCGACAACACCAACGGCCTTCCCAATGTTGAGCTTTCTTCTTTTGCCATTGGCCGTCACGGTTACAAATGGTTCGGCACCTGCGGCGGCGGGATAGCCAGGCTGGATTCCACCGGGTCATCCTGGCGGGTTTTCAATGCCATAGACGGCCTGCTTTCTGACACGGTCACAGCCCTTTGTAGTTACCAGGATTACATCTTTGCCGGAACCAAACAGGGCATGTCCTTTTCCAATGACTATGAATCCTGGCCGGGCGTTTCCAACAATCTGGTATTCCCCAATTTGCAGACCATTAATTCCATTAGCCATCGGAATGATACTCTTTGGATTGCAACTGATGTGGGCCTGGCGAGGGCTGCCGCTTCCTATTTTATCAACCATGCTTCTCCCTCCTGGCAGCGTGATTCGGCTTTCGGTTTAAGTTCGCGCAATGTACAGTGCGTCTTTTTATCCGATACCGTCAGCATAATCGGCACCTTGACCGGCGCGGCAAAGCTGATTGGCGGGAACTGGCAAAGAATAGACTCTTTAAATGGTTATCAGGTTCGAAACATTACCCAACTTGGAGATTCCCTGTTCTTCGCCACCAACCAGGGCATCAGGATGAGCTGTCAGGGTGTATGGATCAATCTGTCAGCGGGGCTTTTAAGTGCCAATGCTTATTCCTTGGCCATTGACGGACTAGGCCGCCTTTGGTGCGGAACAGAATTGGGACTTGCAGTTCTGCAGGGCAGTGCTTGGCATCCTTACCGATTTAATTGTATAGGAAGTAATGCCTGTTTCAGGGTAACCTGCGACCAAACAGGAAACCCTTACATTATCACCCGGCCTCAAAAAGAAATTCAGTACTTGCTGGATGGACAATGGCAGACATACAATCAGGCTAACACCGGCATGCCTTTTTCCCTTTTGGAACGTTTGGCAATTGACAAACATGGGAACTTGCTGGCCGGAAGTTGGGGATCGGGTCTTTTCATCCGTAATTCGGCAGGAATATGGAGACAGTATATAGCAGAATTACCGACCAATGTAATTAAAAACATATTGCTTACGGAAAATGGATTTTATCTTGCCCAGTGGGGGCATGATTACCGGGATCCCGTAACATTTTACAGTTATGCCGACACCCTGTTTCATGTTTACTGGGGTCCCATAGAAACGATGCGGCCTAATACCCTATCTATTGATGGGGATAGAACTTTGTGGGTGGGCACCAATGCGTCAGGACTTTATAACAGAAATTATACCGGCCTTTGGCAAAATTTCAACGAGACCAATTCAGAACTGCCTACCAGTCCCGTAAATGCACTATCCTGCGATAACAATGGGCGGCTTTGGATCGGTACCGTAAATGGCCTGTTCTTTTTTGATGGGAAGAAGATAGAATCCTATCCCCACCCCTTGCTTTCCGGAACGATCATTTCCATAAAAGTCGACCGGGCCAACAACAAATGGATCGGCACCGACAAAGGCCTTAATCTTATTACCTGGGACGGTCAGGTACAGGCTTACACCCAACGGGACCTGGGAAACAACGGCTCCAGGCTTTTAAACGACAACATCAACGAAATTGCCGTCGCCCCGTTAGACGATCAAACCGACGGTATTTACGTTACGACAGAAAAGGGCCTGAGCCTTCTAAAATACAACCTAGTGCTGCCCCGCCAAACGCTATCCGTGAATGTAGCGCCAAACCCTTACCGCCCGGGCCGGGATCCCTACTTTTACTTCAGCAACCTGCCCTCACAATCGGTGGTCAGGATATTCACTTTGGACGGTCGTCTGCTGGAAACATTCCATGGGCCCACGGCGCCGGAACATATTTTAGTTATTAACCCCAAAGATATATCGTCAAAACTTGTCTCTGGACTCTATCTTTGCCATGTCAGCGCCCCGGGGTTCAAACAAACTGTCTGCAAACTGGCCGTCACCCGCTGAATCATGAAGAACCTTCTGATATTAAGCTACTACTATCCGCCTCTGGGATTAAGCGGGGTACAGCGGACCGTCAAGTTCGTCAAATACCTGCCCCAGTTCGGGTGGAACCCCATCGTCATCGCGCCCCGCCCCCGCGGCAGCTACATATATGACCCGGCCCTTGGTGCCGAAGTGGCCCAAGCCAAAGTGTTCCGCACCTGGTCCCTGGATCCGCTTTTTTTATCTCCCCAAAAGAACACCGGATCCGCCATTCACAAGAACTCCCTTGCTTCCCGGATAAACCGCTGGCTGTTGCCGGACAACAAGACCGGCTGGATCCCCTTTGCCCTGCAGGCTGGCATGAAGGCTGCCAGGCAATTCCCCATTGATGCCATCTATTCCACCGCTCCCCCCTATTCCTCCCACTTGGCCGGGGTATTGCTGAAAAAGTTTTTAGATAGGCCATTGGTGGCTGATTTTCGTGATGCCTGGACCAGTTATACCTGGACCAAATATCCGGCCGGCCCCCTGCGAAAATTGGACCATAAAATGGAAGAACTGGTTTTAAAAAACGCCGACCTGGTCACTGCGGTCAATAGCCGGATACTTGATGATCTCTGCGGCCTTCATCCCAGGATTGACGGTTCCAAATTTCATCTGGTCTCCCACGGTTACGACCCCGAAGATTTTGCCGGAGCCTCAAGTCCGGATCCGGATCATTTTACCATTGCCTACACCGGTACTTTCATCAACAATCGCAGCCCCAGGACCCTGTTCGAGGCTGTTAAGCTGCTCCGGAAGCAGAATTTTTCCGGGCTGAACAAATTAAGGATAGTGTTTGCCGGCAGTCACCGGGAGAGTGACCTGGCTTTAGTAAAAGAATTCGAGTTGAACTCCATTGTCCGGTTTACCGGGTACCTTACCCACCGGCAAAGCATAAAGATTCTGACGGAGGCCAATCTGTTGTGGCTGACAATGGGGCCTGAGGAGACCGCCAACGTCACACCCGGTAAATTATTTGAGTATTTAGGCTCCCAAAAACCCATCGCCGCCTCCATTCCTTCAAATGGAGCGGCGGCCAAGATAGTTATTGGTGCGGGAGCCGGCTCCGTGGTTGCCCCTGATGATACGTCCGGCTTGGCCGGGATCATCCGGCAGCAGATGTCCGCCTGGGAGAACAAAAAAACAGCATCCCCGATTGACCCGGAAAGGCTGAAATTCTTCGACCGGCGGCTCATCACCCAACAGTTTAGCGATTTGCTGAACGGACTGTCATGAGAGAACGGCTTTGGGAAAATATAAAGTCATTTAAGTTTGCCCCGGAAATGCTTTTGGCCGGGATCGCACTGCTGGTCATGATCCCGTCTTTAGGCATCGGGCCCATCAGCGATGATTTTTCCTGGCTGCAATTGGCCAAACAGGGATACTCCCAAAGCATTGGACAGTATCTTTCCCAGCCAGCCCCCTTTGGGTATTTTCGCCCGCTGCCGATGTTGTTTTTTAAAACAGCCTGGCAGATTTTCGGGCCTGCCCTGTGGCTGTACCGGTTGACCGCCTTATTGCTCCATGCCCTGACGGTGATATTGATCTACCGGCTGGCCCGCTTGTTTTCCTTTTCGGGCAGGGTTTCCCTGATTTCGTCAGTCATCTTTGCCCTGATGCCCTGTCACGCCGAAGCCCTTCTTTGGTTGTGTTCGGTGAACGAGCTTTTTTCTGCGTTTTTCATTTTGGCCGGCATTTATCTTTTCTTTTCCAGACCTTACTGGAGGGGTGTGTTAATATCCTCCGTATTTTTCTTACTGGCCCTTTTATCCCGGGAAAGTGCTTTTTGCTTCATTCCGCTGTTGCTGATGCTTTCCCTGCCCCGTATCATGGGGATTTGGCGGCGATTGGCCCTTGCAATAACCGCGCCAACTTTTCTATACGTAGTCTTTAGAGCATTATGGTTAGGAGGTCTCCCGGATTCTTACCTGCCTCCGGCTCCCGGTCGGATGGACCTGAACCTGCTGGGAATGTCCATCCGCCTGGCCCAGTATCTGATCAAGATTCTGCTGCCTGTCAAAAGCCTGATGGAATTGTTTGCCTTTAGGCCCTATGTCTGGTTCCGGGAGATATACAGTTTTCCGCAGATGCATCCCGTGGCATTCTGGGCAACCAGCATAAGCGCGTTATTGATCATATTGTTTTCTTTTTACGGAGTGGTAAAAACTTCCGGGCGCCAGATCGTCTGGCCGTTTTTGTTTTCCGCCCTGGCTTTATCTGTTTATCTTCCTTTTTACAATACCGGAGAAAGGTTCCTTTACTTGCCTTCGGCTGGCGTGGCAGTCGGATTGTCGCTCTGGATCGCAAAAATAATTGGCAATAAAAGAAATTTGGGGCTTAGTCTGTTGGCCCTGACCCTTATGATTTACGGAATTTCCTTCGGCAACCGCATTTACCGTTGGCACCGGGTGGGAGACGTAACCGCCCAAGCCCTGGCCCGGCTTGATCAAAGAACGGAAATGCTTGCACCGGGTTCCCAGGTGTATCTGACTGATATGCCTGGCCTGGTATTCGGGATACCTTGTTTCAGTTATTACACCTTTAACCATGCTTGGGAGTATACTTTCCCCGGACGGAAGGTCGAGTATTATTTTGACCCGGCCCCTAAGCCCAAAAAGATTGGTGCCGCTTTTTCTTTTTCCCTGAAAGAGCTTGATTTTAGCCCCCTGCCATAACAATCTGTTGCCCCCTTAACGAAATGTTTAACCGACAGATGCACGGTATGTCACGAATATCAATCGTAATTGTAACCTGGAACAGCCAGGATTACATCTGCCACTGTCTTGATTCACTGTTTTCCCAGAATCATGACCTGGAGATTATTATTATTGACAATGGCTCTATGGATTCCACCTTGGATATCCTACGGGAATACCGGACCAGGGTAACAATTATTGCAAACCAGAGTAACCTTGGTTTTGCCAGAGCGGTGAACCAAGGTTTAAAATTGGCATCCGGAGAAATTATCCTGCTTTTGAATCCCGATACAGTGCTTACTCCCGGAACGCTGGAAACCATGTCCGGTTACTTGGCTGAGCATCCCCAGGTCTGGGCCCTAGGCCCCCAGCTTTTGAATATGGACGGTTCTGTCCAGCGTTCCTGCCGCCAGTTCCCCGATGGCCGGATAATGTTTTATGAATTCGCCGGACTGTCCAAAATGTTCCCTAAAAGCAAAACCTTTGCCCGATGGAGGATGGGCTACTTTGATCATTTAATCCCCGCAGAAGTGGACCAGCCCATGGGGGCCTGTCTGATGGTCAGAAAAGAAGTGCTTAAAAAAGTAGGTCTGCTGGATGAAAAGAATTTCCCCATGTTCTTTAACGAGGTGGACTGGTGCCTGCGGATCAACCGGGCCGGAGGAAAACTATTTTTTCTGCCCCAGGCCAAAGTCTATCACCACCACGGCGTCAGCACCCGCCGGGCAAAGAAGGCCATGGTCATCAGCTCGCACCAAAGCCTGGCCCGGTATTTTTCCAAGCATTACCCCGGGAGGATCTCCACCCTGCTGATAAATATCTTGATCATAGCCGTCATACCTCTCCGCATTTTGCTACAGAGCAATGGGAAATTGTATGAAAAGCGTTAGCCCTTAGGGGTAATTCCAGAATATTACCGGTAAGCAAAAGAGCGCATCATTCCCGATGCGCTCTTTTGCTTACCGCCCTGATTTCCCGTTCCACATCCCTTTTCTTGATATCCTCCCGGCGGTCATAGAACTTCTTCCCCTTGCCCAGCGCCAGCTGGATCTTGACCCTCCCGTTCTTAAAATACATTGAAAGGGGGATCAGGGTCAACCCTTTCTCCTGTGTCTTGGAACACAGCTTTTTGATCTCGGTCTTGTGCAGCAGCAGCTTGCGGGGCCGGACCGATTCCTGGTTAAAGCGGTTGCCGTGGTCGTAGGGTGAGATATGCATCCCATATACAAAGACCTCGCCACCCTTGGCCAGGGCATAGCTCTCTTTGAGATTGGCCAATCCCTGACGGATGGACTTGACCTCGGTCCCGGTCAGGGCCAGACCGGCCTCCAGGGATTCCAGGATCTCGTAGTCGTGCCTGGCGCTGCGGTTTTGGATGCTGGGATCTTTTTGCATTTTTTCTTGACAGTAACCGGTATTATGGTTTATAATTATAGTTCTATGCCGGAGTGGTGAAATTTGGTATACGCGCAAGGCTCAGAACTTTGTGGTCGCAAGGCCATGGGGGTTCAAATCCCCCCTCCGGCACCATATAGGCTCCAAGTTATATAGTAGTCCGTCCCAAGCGGGCACCATGTATCCGAAATATCCGAAAATGAACCGTAAGTGTTTCACTTGCGGTTTTTTTATTTTCCCTCTTCAGGCCCCTCTTGTTCCGGAGCCGAAAGATACTCGTTTATCAGCTCCTGGGCCCGTGTCCGGTCCCCCTCCAGCACTAAAAGCCTACCCCAGCGCGGCCGGAGCATCATGGCCACGCCGGCGTAAGCCGGGATCTCCTCCGACTTCAATATGCATCTGATGCCGTTGTCCTCCAGCAACGCCGCCAGGGATTGGCCGATCATCTGTTCCGGCGGATCGAAGACCGGCACCAGCTCAGCTTCCGGGACTGTCTCATCTGGGAACTCCGGCAGCTTCCCGATCAAAGGGCTGCCGCAGCCGGAACAGGTTTGAAAATCCTCCCGGTATTCTGACCGGCACATAGGGCAATACTTCATCTTTCACTCCGCCATCTGAACCCGGTTTTTGCCGGTTTCCTTGACCCGGTACATGGCCTTGTCGGCTTTGGACAGCAGTTCGTCCATGGTCTGGCCGTGTTCGGGATAAACCGCGATCCCGATGCTGGCCGTTATCTTGCAGGAAAGCTTGTGGGCGGTTAAAAATGGCTCGGCCTCGATCTTTTTTCTGACGGCCTCAGCCAGGCTTTTAGCCTCGGCCGCACCCTTGAACGGCAGGATGATCACATACTCGTCACCGCCATAGCGCGAGGCCAGGTCGGGAGATTTGACCAGGGCTCCGATCCGGTCGGCCACCTCTTTCAATGTCTGTCCCCCCAGCAGATGCCCGTAAGTATCGTCCACTTCCTTCATGTGATCAAGATCGATGAACAGCACCGCCAGGTTTCTGTTCTGTTTTTTTGCCTCGGCCAGGGCTTTCTTGAAGAACAAATCGCAATGCCGGGAGTTGGATAAACCGGTCAAGTCGTCAGTGACCGCAAGCTTTTGGGCCTTCTCATACAATCTGGCGTTCTCGATGGCGATGGCCGCATGGTCGGTCAGTGTCTGCAGCAGCTCCAGGTCCTTTTGGTTGAAGGGCTCCGGACCCAGTTTGTTGATGATCTCAAAGACCCCGATCAGCCTGCCCCGGGAGATCAAAGGGGTGGCGATGATAGATCTGGTCTTGAATCCTGTCTTATTGTCCAGCCCTTTGAAAAAGCGCTGGTCATTTGACACGTCCGGCACGATCACCGGCTCCCCGTGCTGGGCCACCCACCCGGCCACTCCCTGGCCCAGGGCCAGCCGCATCTCCCTGATTTGATCGCCCTTTTCCCCCAGGGCCACCTCGAACACCAGTTCCTGGCTGGCCTCGTCCAGCATCAGTATGGACCAGGCCTCGGCCTTTATCAGGTCCTTGATCTTGGACATCACTATGTCCAGCACTTCTTTGAGCTTGAGGGTGGAGTTCAGGGTCCGGGCCACCGCATTGAAAGTTGAGAGTTCCCGCACCCTCTGTTCCAGGTCGGACAACAGCTGTTTATTGGAAAGCACCAGCCGGCGGCGCTCCAGTCCCCGTTCCACAGTGACCAGCAGTTCCTCGTGTCCGAACGGCTTGTTTATGTAGTCGAAGACCCCCTTTTTCAGCTGTTCCCGGGCCTCGGAGCTTAAACTCCGGTCCACAAACAGCACCACCGGAACATCGGGCCGAAGCTGGCGCAGTTCCTTTAATATCTGCAAACCCTTGCGCCCGGCCAGTTCGGCCTCCATCAGCAGCAGATCGGCGTCCTCCTGTTCCAGCAGTCCGGGGGCCTTGGACGGCTTGTCGGCCAGCACCGCCTGATGTCCGTAACGGGAAAGCACATGAACCACCGTCAGGGCAAACAGCCGGTCCTCATCCACTATCAGAATCTTGGCCATGTTAGCCTTCGCAAATGATTTTTAAAGATTGGGTTTTAACTCGTAGACCAGCTTGATCTCGGCCCGGTCCTCCATCTGGTATAATGCGCCTTCATCGCCCACCACCAGGCTGCCGGATACCGACCCGAACTTCAGGCTTTGGTTCTTCTCATTCTCGCTTTTAATGGGAGTTTTAAGCCCCACCCGGGTGATCTCGAAATCAGCCGCCGGGAAATGATAATTGCCGTCGGGCAGCACTGCTCCGGCCATGCTGTATGCCTCCCACAGGCTTTTCTCCCAGGCCTCGGGTCCGGAGATGTTCCCGGCCGCAAAATCCTTTTGGTAGGCCGGCTCGAACCTTTCGGAATTCAACAGCAGGTTGAAACAGGCTGACTGGTCCAGCATCACCACCGAGCGCATGGGATCGCGGCCGGTGGCCAGCAGGCTGGCATCGTTGACCAGGGTCCCGCACAGGTCCAGGTCCCCGGCGGCATTGAAGGCCAGGAACACCTCGCGCCCCGGTTCGCCGGAGCAGATCCCCACCCCCAGACGGAACAGGGCCTTGAATTCCGGCGGCAGGACCGCGTAATTAGTTCCCTGGTGCAGGATCTCCCGCTCCTTGGCCTCTTTGAACCATTCCCTGTAACTGGAGAAATTATCCTGGATGAACCGCTCAGCGGTCTTCAGCATCTGGCAGGCACAATCGGCCGCCAGACGGGATGATTCGACCGAAGGCTTCATGGCCAGCTCGGCCCCGGCTGCGATGGAATGGCGGATCCTCATCCCCTTGGCCCCGGCCATTTCCTTGTAGCATTTTTCGTAAAGCTCCGGTCCATTCTCGCCGAACCAGGCCAGCCCGCCATCTCCGGTATCCTTGATCAGCATCCCCCCATGCTGCCTGATTACCTGGGCTATCAGGTACCCCAGTTTGTTCTTGATCTCCCTTTCCCGCTCGGCCTGATTAAGTTTGGCGCTCATAAAACTGGAGCCCCGGATGTCGTACATCATCACCGCAATGTTGCGCCCGTAGCGCTTTAAAAGGCGGCTCCTAAGCTCCCGGGTGTGCTCGCCTATCATCTGGGGCGGTGAGCAGACCTTGCCCTGGGCGGCCATGATGCAGTGGCGGGATGTGTTCTTTAATGACTCGTTCAGGTAACGGACCTCGTCAAACAATTCCTGCTGCCTCATCAGGGGGGGATCCTTGGCCAGCAGAGGCGGCCATAGTTTGACCAGCTGCGATGCCCGCCGGCAGAAGATCAGGGGTTCGGCCGACTCTTTCAGGAAGCTCCGGTAACCTGTGATTATCCGTTCCACATGGTACAGCCGGCCTCCGCCTTTCTCTTCCACCAGACCCTCCAGGGCCTTCAGGTCGCATTGGGCCTCCTCCAGTTCCTGTTTGATCTTCTGGTACTGGGGATCTTTGGGGTTGCGCTTTTGAAAATCCCTTTCCAGGGGGCCGGCCCGGCCCTGGGCCAGATCCACCGCCTGGCGGAACAGCTCCATCAGCTCCTGGGAATGCTTCTGGGCCCATTCCTCCCATTTGTTGTCGATGTGCAGCGAGTAAAGTTTGAACTGGGTCAGATGCTGCATCAGGTCCAGGCTGGGATCCTGGGCCTTTGAGGTCAGCATTCCCAAAAGTTCCTTGGCCGGCATCTTTTGAAGATACCTGGTCTTTTCCAGGTATCCCTGCAGATTGCGTTCCTTGCGTTCCAGGTCGCCCAGGTGCCAGAGTTGGGCAAACAATCCCCGCTGAAACTGGACCATGCTGTCGCTGACTTTGGCCGACAGAGTGATCAGGCTTTCGGAACTGAATTTTCCCTCCACCGTCTTGTTCATCTCGGCATTGTTCTGGATCACCAGATCCTGAGTCTGCTTTTTTATCCCGGCCGAATATTTTTGCAGCTCCAGCAGCTCTGCGTTGACGCGGTTTTCAAGTTCCAGGGATTTTTTAACCACTAATTTTTGGATCTCTTTGACTGCCAGTTCCGAGGCCTGGGGCAGTTTCCCGGTTATCAGGCTGATGATCTCTTCCGGCTTGGTAAAATTGGCCGAATTTATTTTTTCCCACAGCAATTCCTCTTCGGCCTTGATCTGATCGGTGTACAACAGATAGAAAATCCTGGCAAAAAGCCAGGGATTGAGGTTATGCTCCCAAAGAAGGAAGGACATCTCTTTGGCCTGGCCGCCCTCCGCCCCGATCGGGGCATCCCAGGACTGGTCAAGCAGGCCGTCCAGAATGCCTGTCCTGACAAGTTTCTGGGACAGTACTTTTTGGCGGAGCGGTTTAAGCAGTCCGGAGATCTCCAGGCCCAGCCTGCGGTCGATGGCCGGCCTCAGCCGGAGAGTTTGCTCCGGCTGCCCATCCCACCAGGCCTGGGCGGCTTCCGACATCAGTTGCCGGTATGACAGTTCAAAAACCAGCGCCAGATGTGGCTTGGAGGAAACAAAATTGGAATAAAGTTCCTCGATGATCCCGTAATATATGTTCTGACCGAACTCCCGCCATTTGGCCCAGGACCCTTCACCGCCGCCGGTGAACTCGGCCAAACAGCAGTCCATCAGCAGCTGGGCAGCCTGGCCGTGAAAATCGCGGGCTCCCCGTGGCAATTCCACATAGATCACTCCCGGCTCGGGTCCCTCGGAAAATATCTTGAGGAAACCGGCGTCGATATGGTTTTCCTCCAGGTAATTCTCCAACCCCTTCAGGATGTTCCGGGCCTCGGCCGAACGGCCCCAGGCTTCTTCCAGCCTTCCGAAATAACGCCCGGCCAGGGCCGCCTGTTTTTCCAGTTCGGATATCTGTACGGAGATGTCTGCCATCAGTCTAATTTCTCCCAGTCGTTTAAAATTGTCCGGGCCTCGTCTGATATCAGCTTGACCGCCTCATCCATGTACTTGCGAGCCTTAGGAACATCGAAAACCGGATAACCCAGGCCCCTTTGGTTCAAGATCATCGAAGAATGAAAGGGATAGGGCGTCATCCCCGGCGGATAATCGCCCACCTCCTGTTTTTGGTAATCTTTTTGGGCTACCAGGCCCGGATCCACCGCCATCAGGGCCGATAGTTCATCTGCTCCGGCGTGGCCGGTGCCTTTGAAATATTTCTGGCCGACAGCTGATGAAGCTTCCCACCAGTGAATGATCAATGTCCTGGCCTTGTTTTGCTGCCATAGATACGGGCCCACCGGCTTAAGGCAGTCATTGTTCCCGCCGTGTCCGTTCATTATTATGATGTACTTGAACCCGGCCTGAGTAAGGCTCAGGGCGGTCTCCTTTACATAGGCGGTCAAAGTTTCCGGGGAAACGGTCAGCGATCCGGGGAAACCGATCAGCGACCTGGTCAGGCCGTAGGGAATGGTGGGCGCCACCAGGGCGTTGAGCGGCCCGGCCAGTTTTTGGCAGATATATTCCGGGATGAAGGCATCCGTTCCCAGCGCCCCCGGCCCGTGGGCTTCTATGGTTCCCACCGGCAGCAGCACCCGGTTGGTCTTGGCGGGGACCAGTTTTTGGAATTGTTTCCAGTTAAGCCTGGCCATTGTTCTTTCCATATTCACCGTCCTTGCCCTGATTTTTTTCAGTTGATATTGAAGTGGTTGTCCCCGCCAAGGGCCATCAGAATAGAAAATGAAATTTTTACTTGGAGCGGTAAGGTTTCAGTTTGGCCAGCACGGCCGGATCAGGAGCGGCCCCCAGTTTCAGCGCCTGGTCGTAATGAACTACCGCCTGGTTATAGTCTTTCCGGAGATAGCTGACATAAGACATCTGTTCGTGAAACAAGTGGCCTTCCGGGCGTATCCTCAGGACGGCTTGCAACAAGTTTTGGGCTTTATCAAAAGACCCTTGGCTGATGTACATTGCGGCCAAATTGTAATTGGCCGTCTGATTCCCCCCATCCAGCTCTATTGCCTTAAGATACTCCCTCTCAGCCTGGTCGTACAAACCAATCTTCAGATGAACGCTCCCCAGATTGGCTTGGGCCTCAGCCCAGTCCGGTTTAAGCCTTATCGCTTCGCCAAATTCCCGCTCGGCTTCCGGCAGCCTCCCTGACAGATAATAAAAGCTGCCTAAATTATTATGGGCCGAAGCCAGCCGGGGATCAGCCCTGATCGCCTTTTCAAATTGTTCCCGGGCCTGATCCGGTAAGTTTTGCTGGTAATAGACGGACCCCAGATTGTCCATGGCCTCGGCCAGGCCAGGTCGGTACTGCAAAGCTGTTTTGAACTGTTGTTCCGCCAGACCGTAATTGCCCTTCAGTCGGTATAAAATCCCCAAATTGTTGTAGACCCCGGCGTAGTCCGGCGTGATCCCCAAAGCTGTTTGGTATTCCCTTTCAGCCAGATCGTACTGCCCTTTTTCCTGGTGCAACAACCCGAGGTTATAATGGACCAGTGAATTTTGGGGCGACCTTTTGCCGGCCGCCGTCCAGAATGTCTCCCGATCCTTAAAATCGTTTGAATACCAAAAGGTCCCAAAAGCCGCAAACAATATTACCAGTCTCGGAATGATCGCAGTCTTTCCCGCAGTTTCAAGTTTGAACTGGTTCACCTGGGAAAACGCCGTCAGCAGTCCCATGAAGGGCAGGTAAAACCTGTGCTCCAGGGCCAGAGTTATGAATGATCCCCTGATCACATTGGGCAGCAGAAACAATAGGGCCCATAGCAAACCGAACACAAACAAAGACCTGTCTTTAAGCCCCACCCGCCAGACCAGGCCGGCCAACAAAACCAGCGCTGTTGTCCCGTAAAAAAATGCGCCGATCTCCGGGCCGGCCACCGGCGAAAGATTCACCGGAAAAAGCGCCTTGCCCAGATAAGAGAATACGCCAGCCAGGAATTCTAACGAAGCAATTAACCTGCCGGCCTGGCCCTCCGGACTGAATCCCAGGGCGTGATTGCGGATCCAGTACCATGACAGGAATATGGCGACCCACAGAACCGCATTCAGTGCCAGCCTTTGGTATTGTCTTGGCCGTTGGGGAACCAAAAAGAAATATCCCAGGCAAAGAACCGGCAGCACCAGGGCTGACTCCTTGGTCAAAAGAGCCAGGGCAAATAACAAACCGTTCAAAAATATGTACCGATACTTTCCGGTGGCGGCAAGGTCCATAAAACACATCAGCATAGGCATGGTAAATACCGCCAGCAGAGTATCGTTCCGGCCGGGGATCCAGGCGGCCGCCTGGGTATTCAGGGGATGAACGGCGAACAACAGGGAAAAGAACAGGGCCCGGCCCGGCCCGGCATCCAGTTTTTTTAATAGCTTAAAGAACAACAGGCAGGCCGCCAAATGAAGCAAGACGTTGAACAGGTGGTACCCCCAGGCCGCCAGGCCGCTCAGCTGATAATTGAGGATAAATGAGGCGGACAACAAAGGCCGGTAAAAAACGGTAGCTCCCCTGCTCAGTTCCCCGCCAAAGGCTAACAGAATGTTCCTTAAGGAACTTAGACCCGCCAGATTATTGAGCACCAGGCTTTCATCGTCAAAATAGGTGAAACCGAAACTGACAGTCCTGAGATAGACCAAAAGTATCGACAGGGATATCAGAACCGGGGGCCAAGCGCCGTTCAACAACTTGCCGCCCGTTCTGCCTGATTTTTCCGTTGATTTATGACTGGAGGCAACTGCCATTTTTATCAATGGTTTAGTTTTTAATTATCCCAAAAAGCGCCGGTTTTTGCAACATAATTCTGCCGTTTTCTCCACCCTCCCATCGCGAATATCAGGACCATGCCGCAGGCGAACCCTCCAATGTGGGCGAACCAGGCCACCCCTCCGCCCTGCCCCCTCAACGGCAAACTGCCCAAGCCCAGCACCAGTTGCAGGATGATCCAAAAACCCAGCACCACCAGAGCCGGTATCTTGATGATCCGGATGAAGAAACCAAGGAATACCAGAGTCAGGACCCGAGCCTTGGGGTAAAGCAGGAAATACGCCCCCAACACACCGGCAATGGCTCCGGAAGCACCGACCATGGGAACGGCAGAGCCCGGGTCAGTGAGGATATGGGCCCAAGCCGCCCCGAATCCGCATAAAAGATAGAAGACCAGGTATTTGATATGCCCCAGGGCGTCCTCCACATTATCGCCGAAGATATAAAGATAAAGCATGTTACCCAGAAAATGGGCCCAGCCGGCATGAAGGAACATGGAGTATAAGATACTGGGCCAGCCCAAGGCTCCGTTCGCCATGACCTTTTCCGGCGCCGTCGCCGTCTGGAGAATGAAATGGTTCAAACCCGGCCCCAGGCTAAGTTCATAAAGGAAGGCCAGCGCATTAGCGGCGATCAGCAGGGTATTGATGAAAGAGAAGCTGGAAGAAACTATGTCATCTTTAAGCGGGATCATGTTTCGGCCTTTAGATTTTGAGCTGATAATGGGAGTTTGAATATTTTCGCTTTTTTCGCGGGATGAGCAACTTTAGGGACCTGGGTCTTCCCTTCAAACCCTTCCCCACATCCTACGCAGGCACCACTCTGCCGCCAAAAGCAGGCAGATGGCCAGTATGCCGAAGGTTAGATCGCTTGGTGAAGGATCCGGTGCCACAGGGATATTTATGTCCTTCTGCCATCCGCTGTCTTCAGGGATATCCCTTTCATCCCAGTATTTTCCCCCGCTGGCCGAGGCCATTGATTTCAGCAATCCTGCGTTCTGAATATGGTCCCGCATTTCATCTCTGCCCGGCTCCACAAAGAATTTTCCCTTGGCCGAAAAAATCTGTTTTCCGCCGTTCGGCTGAGCCGGGCCGAAGCCAAGTTCCAGACCGGTGGTGTAAGAATATTGGCCGGGTTCAAGGGATCCCAGTTCCGCCACAAAATCGCCGTTTCCCCAGTCGGCTAGTTTATATGTTGTTTTATGTCCAAAGCTGTCAGTAATGGCAACCGACCACTTGGCGCTTTTTCCTGGCTGACGGGAATAGTTTTTCCAGCGGCCGTTGAATTTGATCTCCTGCCCATGGGCATTGAGCATTCGCTCGGGCCCCGCTTCAAAACCGGACCCGTCACGGCCCAATACCCACTGCAGGCTGCTTTGCACCACCTCCCCGAACAGGGCGGTGTCCCGGCCGGCCCCGGCGGCCGCCAGCTTCCAGCGCCAAAGGTCTTCGGCCGAGATATGTACGATGCGTCCCAGGCCTTCTTCCGCCCTGGTCCACAAGGGATAGGTCTTTTTGTCGGGAGTTTGTAGACCGGCTAAAAGAATTATCTTGTCATCCCTGATACCGTAGTTTTTATTCAGGGTCAAAGGAGGCAGCCTTTTTAAGTCAGTCTCTCTGGAGGCCTCCAGCATCCCGGTGCTAAAAAGCTCCGGGGCCGGCCAGGCAGTGCCGATCACCGGCTTGATCTCCCGGCTGTAAGATATGGGGGCCAGCTGCCCGAGTATCCCGCTCTGACGGAAACTGCCCAGAAGGAAAAGTCCCCGGCCTTTTTGCCGTACCAGATTTACGATGGCTTGTTCCGCTGCGATTGGAATATCACCGGGCTTTATGTTTCCAATTATTATAGCGTCATATTTGTCCAGCGAATCAAGCTGGCCAGGAACATCCTGCTCCTGGGAAAGAATCCTTCTCCACCCCGGCTCCTGTTTTATAAGGATATCAGCGGTATAGGCGGGATTGAGACCTATTGCCTGCTGCCAGAATCTCAGATCCCATCCGGGATCAGAACAGATGAATAACAGTTTGAAATTCTTCTTGACCACGCTGATGACGGCGGAAGCCTGGTCCAGCCTTTGTTTGCCGGAGGTTTCCAAAAGAATGGCATAACGGTGAAGACCTTCCGGTTTGGGGATAATTATAAAGGACAACACCGTATCGCTTTTAAGGTCCAACCTCTTTTCCGCCAGTTTATCGTCATTCTCCCATAGGCTCACCCGGCCTCCGGTCAGCATCCCCTTAATACTCAGGCTGATCTCTGCCGGCTGACCGGCCTCGACCTCGTTATCGTTCCAGACATCGGTGATCAAGGCGTTTTTCAAGCCGCCGACCGGACCGAATCCGACGACGTAAACGGGAACACCGGCGGCGGCCACCCGGGCAGGATCTTCACCCCGGTTGTTGTTCCCATCCGATAAAAGCAGGATAGCCCCTGGCTTGTTCTTAAGCACCGAAGAAATGGCCTCGGACAAGTCTGTATATTGCACGGGCTGAAGCAGGTTGTCGGCCAGATCATCCCTCAGCCCACTGCCGGAAGTGCGTAGAGCCTTGATCCTGCTGCCCGGCAACGTCAGGGAGGAAACCTTGGCCAAAGCCCTCTGCCAGCGGTTTTGGGGCTGGCCGTCATTCAGGGTCATGCTTTGAGTGGCATCGGCCAGGACCAGCAGGCTTTGTTTTTCCCTGCCCCGCCATAGGGGAAAAAGGTCCAGCAGAACCAGGCCCAAAACAATGACCGCCCCCAGACGCAAGGCCAACAGCACCGCCCATTTGGACCGGGAAAGGCTAAAACGCTCCCGCCACCCTAGCGCCAAAGAGGCAGCCAGCAATATGATTGTCAACGTCCAGATCATGCTTTGATTATACTTTTAACCTTGGCTAAAGTCAACGTACAATTTTGTAAAGCTGCCATAAAAGAACATCCGCCCAGCCTTAAGGACAGAGCGGATGTTCACCAGTTAACGGACCATCAAACAGGTCAGATCAGGCCACATTTTTGTTGAAAGAATCCTGCACGATGGCGGCGCCGATCATCCCCAGCAGGAACAACAGGATGAAGGCCAGCACACCGGACGTCTTGCCGCCGGTGACCTTTTCCACACCTTCGGAGTACTTCCACATCCACCACAGGTTCACTAAGGGAATGATGATCAGCCAGGCGGTGGGTATCTGGGCGCCCTTGGCGTTCATCTCGATCTTGGTCTGCACCATCCAGTAAATGCTGTAAAACCCGAAAGTCACAAAGGGAAGCAAAAGTACTGCTATGGGATTTCGTTTTTTCATGGCGATCTCCTTTTAGTGTTTTGGTTGGAGTTATTGTATTCGGGCCAGAATATAATCTTGTTAGCCTTATAACTATACCCTTTAAATATCCCGAAATCAATACTTATTTTAAATAATTACTGCCTTACGAAATGGGGCATTTCCATTGGTATCTCCAGGGATAATTCCACTAATCCGCCATATTTTCCGTCCTGGAACCATGGCCCCTGATAGATCAATTTTCTCACCCCTTGCTTCTCAATAGTGTAAACATTTTTGCCCTGGTTTTTCAAAAGCCCCAGCAGCTTGGTCCGGGCCGGCTCGGGGTGGCATTCCACCAGGCTTTGGCCGATCAAGGCGGCTCCGCCGTATTTTGCGAAGGTTTTAACCGCCTTATCGTTCATATGCAGTATAATGCCCTGAGGATCGCATATAGTAACAGCGGCATCAAACTCTTTAAACCAGTCTTTCATATAGATCATCCAATATTTTGAGAATTTTGTGCTTTTTGTGGCAAAAAATGTACCCTTGCCTTCAGTACTTTACCGTGTTCCTTCCCGCCCGCTTGGCCTCGTAAAGCTTGGCGTCGGCATGACGCAGCATGACCAGATGGCTTTCCACTTTGGTGTTGTAGGCTATGCCCTGGCTTATGGTCACCTTTAATCCGTTCGCCAATTGATCCCAATCGTGCCCCTCCACCGCTTTCCGGATCCGCTCGCAGACGAAGATGGCCCCGTTGGAAGGGGTCTCCGGCAGCAGCAGCAGGAATTCCTCTCCGCCGTAACGGGCAATGAAGTCCACCTCGCGGCAGCTTTCTTTCAATATTTGAGCAACAATCATCAATACCTGGTCCCCCGTCTGGTGGCCAAAATCGTCATTGATCCGCTTGAAATGATCCAGGTCGGCCATGATCACTGTTAAGTTGCGGTTATAACGCTGAGCCCGAATAAACTCCCGGACCAGTTGAAGATCGATAAAACGGCGATTATACATCCCGGTCAGGCTGTCTTCGCTGTTCTGGCGTTCCAGCACTGCCTTCTGGGCCTGCAGCTCCTCCAGCAGCAGGGTTTTCTGCTGGTTGGCATCGGCCAGGGTCTGATATAGGTTTTGCAGCTCTGAATATGCCCGGTTCAATTCGTCTATCAGCTCTTCTTTTTTCAGGTCTTTTTTGCCCTTAAGAAGGCTGAACCTGGACATGAGTTTTTTGACTTTGTTTTTCATCGATCGGGACTGGTATGAACCTGCCCCCGCAACAGTGGATGGATTAAAGGACAGCCCAGGCTGATTCTTCAGCTCTGGGCTGTCTTTTGACATTATTTTTCTTCAGTCTCCCCGTTGGCTTCACCGTTTCCCTCTTCTTCCGAGGCCGCCAGCCTGGCCACGTCAACCACTTGGTCCTTGTCCTCCAGGTTTATCAATCTGACTCCCTGGGTGGCCCGGCCCATCACCCGTACGTTCTTTAAGGCCAGCCGTATCACCTGGCCCCCGGCCGAGATGATCATCAGTTCGTCGGTGTCCACCACCTCCTTGACCGCCACCACCGGGCCGGTCTTGTCGGTGATCTTCATGGTGATCACGCCCTTGCCGCCCCGGCGGGTGACCCGGTACTCCTCGATCTCGCTCCTCTTGCCGAAGCCCTTCAGGCAGACCGTCAGCAGCGAACCCTCGCGCTTGACCGCCACCATCCCCACCACGAAATCCTTCTTATCCAGGGTGATGCCCCGGACCCCGGCCGCGTTCCTTCCCATGGCCCGGACGTCGCTCTCGTGGAAGCGGCAGGCCTGCCCCTGGTTGGTCACCAGGATGACATCCTCGCTGCCGTCGGTCATCTTGGCTTCGATCAACAGGTCCTTGCCGTCCACCGTGGCTGCGATGATCCCGGCCTTGCGGGGGTTGGAAAATTCTGACAGGGCGGTCTTCTTGATAGTCCCCTCCTTGGTGGCCATCACCACAAAGTGCTGGTCGTCGAACTCCTTAACCGCGATGTAGGCCGCTATCTTTTCGTCGGGCTTCATTTCCAGCAGGTTGGATATCTGCCGGCCCTTGGCCGCCCGGCCGCCCTCCGGCACTTCGTAAACCTTCAGCCAGTAACAGCGTCCCTTGTCGGTGAAGAACAGGATGTAGTGGTGGGTGGAGGCGATGAACATCCCCTCCACGAAATCCTCATCCCGGGTGGTCATCCCGGTCACCCCCTTGCCCCCCCGGCCCTGGCGCTTGTAGGAGCTCACCGACAGCCGCTTGATGTACCCGGCGTGGGAGATGGTGATCACCATGTCCTCTTCGGCGATCAGGTCCTCAACCGAAAATTTTTCCTCTGTGGCGGCCAGGATCTCGGTGCGGCGGGGGTCGGCATACTTCTTTTTGAGCTCGGTGATTTCTTCCCGGATCACCCCCATCAGGCGCCGCTTGCTGTCCAAAATGCCCTTGAGCTTGTTGATCAGTTTGATCAGCTCCTCGTACTCCTCGTCGATCTTCTTGGTCTCCAGTGAGGTCAGGCGCTTGAGGGTCATGTCCAGAATGGCCTGGGCCTGGATCTCGGAGAGCTTGAATTTTTTCATCAGCGAAGCCCGGGCCTCGTCCACGTTGGGCGACTTCTTGATGATCCGGACCACTTCGTCGATGTTGTCGATGGCTATCTTCAGGCCTTCCAGAATATGGGCCCGCTTCTCGGCCTGGGCTAGTTCGTATTTGGTGCGCCGGGTCACTACCTCCACCCGGAATTCTATGAACTTGCTGAGGGCCTCCTTCAGGGTGATCACCTTGGGCACCCCGTCCACCAGGGCCAGCATGATCACTCCGAAGCTGGTCTGGAACTGGGTGTGCTGGTAAAGCTGGTTGATGGTCAGCCGGGGGTCGGCGTCGCGCTTCAGGCCGATCACCACCCGCATCCCGTCGCGGTCCGACTCGTCCCGCAGGTCTGCGATGCCGTCCACCTTCTTGTCCTTGACCAGCTCGGCGATCTTCTCTATCATGGTGGCCTTGTTGACCTCGTAGGGCAGCTCGGAGATGATGATGGACTCCTTGCCGTTTTTGGCGGTCTCCACGTTGGCCCGGCCCCGAATCATGATCTTGCCCCGTCCGGTCAGATAGGCGTCCCGGATGCCGGAGACGCCCATGATCATGCCGCCGGTGGGAAAATCAGGCCCCTTGACGGTCTTCAGCAGTTTCTCCGGAGCAAGCTCCGGATCGTCGATCAGCAGGGAGATGGCGTCGCAGATCTCCCCCAGGTTGTGGGGCGGGATGTTGGTGGCCATACCCACCGCTATGCCCGAGGAACCGTTGACCAGCAGGGCTGGCAGCAACGAGGGCAGCACCGACGGCTCTTTGAGCGAACCGTCGTAGTTGTCCACGTAGGTCACCGTTTCCTTATCAATGTCCTTGAGCATCTCGTCCGAGATCCTGGTCAGCCGGGCCTCGGTGTAACGCTGGGCGGCCGGCGGGTCGCCATCCACCGAGCCGAAGTTCCCCTGGCCGTCCACCAGCAGGTAGCGCAACGAAAAATCCTGGGCCATCCGGACCATGGAATCGTAGATGGCCGAATCACCGTGGGGATGGTACTTGCCCATCACCTCTCCCACGATGCGAGCGCTCTTCTTGAAGGGCTTGTTGTGGGCCACTCCCAGCTCGCTCATGGCGTAAAGGATGCGGCGGTGCACCGGTTTCAGCCCGTCCCGGACGTCGGGCAAAGCCCGTCCCACGATCACCGACATGGAATAGTCCAGGTACGAGGAACGCATCTCCTCTTCAATTTCCCTGGTCAGGACCCTATTTCTTTCTAAAGCCATTTATCCCCCATTGTTGGGGCAGGTTTAAAACCTGCCCTTACTTTATCTTGTTGGGGCAATTCATGAATTGCCCTTACTGTTATTCGGTTCCAGTTCCCCGATCAGCACCCGGCCCTCGTCCGGGCATTCTGTTATCTTTTCCTTGGCCAGCCGGTAGAGGTCAAAGTCCCTCCAGTTGCCCCTGGCGCAGGCCCGGTAAAAGGCCCGGTATTCTTTTTCAACGGTCAGGTCCACCGCCACCGCGTATTTGCTGCCCTTTACAATGCCGACCAGAACTTCGGTGTTCTTGACAAAGTGCATCTGCTCCGTGGCCACCCCTATCCGCTGGCCCTTTTCCAGAACCTTTTTCACCCCGTAATAAACAGCCATTGTCTCACCGTTAAATTATGGTTGAATTTTGGTCGTTTCCAGTATGATGGTGGTCTTCAGATGGTCCAGTTTCAGACAGGTAGTGATCAGATGATAGAACAGCGAGAAGACGAACCCGGCCGGGTTGCCGTACTGCAGATTTTCTATGTAACGGATATTTTCGATCCGCCAGATAGAAGTTTCTGAGAAATATTTTTGAAAAGCCTCCTGGTCATTTAGCCGGAAGAAAGTGGGGAAGACCTGAGCCGGGGACAAGAATCTTTTGAGGGTCATTGGCGCAAACCGGCTGAAAAGCGAGATGTAGTGCCACTTGCCAGTGGTCCGGATCAGCAACCTTCCGCCGGGCTTCAGCACCCGGTGCAATTCCTTTAGGGCTTTTTCCGGTGTTTCCAGGTGCTCGGCCACCCAGCGGCTGGAGATAAAATCTATGGAATTACTTTTTAGAGGGATTTGGTGGATGTCGGCCCTGAGATATTTTTCCTGTTTACGGTCTTCCAGATCAAAGCCGACAGCCAGGCCTTGGTATTCCGGCATCTGTTTGATGTCGCTGTTGTCTCCGCACCCGGCGTCTATCCAGGTCTTTGACGGCGGGGCGTATTGGTGGAGCAGATCGTCATAGACATAGCCCGGGTCAACGTAATCGGGGATCAGTCTTTGGGCCAGCCTGATCTGCCAGGGCTTGGCGCAGGGATGGAGGCGCAACATCTTTTACGTTTACCATTTTCTGTTTATTGTTCGGTGTTGGAACCTGGAACAGCAAACGCTAAACTTCAAACAGCCTTAGACGTCGAGGTTCTTGACGTACTTGGCGTTCTGCTCGATGAACAGCCTCCTCGGCTCCACTGCGTCACCCATCAGCATGGAAATGGTATGGTCGGTCTCGGCCGCGTCGTCGTTGGCAACTTGGAGCAGTGTGCGGCGCTCCGGATCCATGGTGGTCTTCCACAATTGCTCCGGGTTCATCTCGCCCAGGCCCTTGTAGCGCTGGACATTGGCCTGGTCCTTGCCCAGCCGGCTGACCGCCTTCTCCAGCTCCTCGTCGGTGTAGACATAGTGCTCCTCCTTGCCCTTGGCCACCCGGTACAGCGGCGGCTGGGCGATGTAGACGTATCCCTTCTCGATCAGCGGCCTCATGTGGCGGTAGAAGAAGGTCAAAAGCAGAGTCCGGATGTGGGCCCCGTCCACGTCGGCGTCGGTCATGATGATGATCTTGTGGTAGCGGGCCTTTTCCGGGTCAAAATCCTCCTGCCCGATCCCTGTTCCCATGGCGGTGATCAGGGTCCGGATCTCGTCGTTGGCAAGCATCTTGTCCAGCCGGGTCTTCTCCACGTTCAGGATCTTGCCCTTCAATGGCAGGATGGCCTGGAACTTCCGGTCCCGGCCCTGCTTGGCCGAGCCGCCGGCCGAATCGCCCTCCACAATGTATATCTCGCACAGGGTGGGATCGTCCAAGGAACAGTCGGCCAGCTTGCCGGGCAGGCCGGAGGTCTCCAGCGCGTTCTTGCGCCGCACCAGGTCGCGGGCCTTGCGGGCCGCCTCCCTGGAGCGGGCCGAGAGGATGCCCTTTTCGCAGATCTTGTTGGCCAGGGTGGAGTTTTCCTCGAAGAACACCGCCAGTTCCTGCCCCACCAGGGATTCCACTATCCCCTTAACTTCCGAGTTTCCCAGCTTCGTTTTCGTCTGGCCCTCGAACTGGGGCTGCTTGACCTTGACCGAGACCACCGCTGTCAGCCCCTCCCGGGCGTCGTCGCCGGACAGGGTGAAGTCATCCTTTTTCAGAAGATTGTTCTTCTTGACGTAGTCGTTGATCACCCGGGTCAGGGCCGACTTGAAGCCGATCAGGTGGGTGCCGCCCTCCACCGTGTTTATGTTGTTGCAGAAGGAATAGATGTTGTCGTCGTAGCTGTCGTTGTACTGCAGGGCCACCTCCACCTGCACCCCATCGCCTTCTTTGGACACATAGATGGGCTTGTGGATGGGGGTCTTGTTCTCGTCCAGGTACTTTACGAAGGAGACGATGCCGCCGTCGAACTTGAAGTTGTGGGACTTGCCGGAGCGCTCGTCCAGGATGTCGATGGCCAGGCCCTTGTTGAGGAAGGCCAGCTCCCTCAAACGCCCCGACAGGGTGTCAAAGCTGTAGGCCGTGGTCTTGAATATCTGTTTGTCGGCCAAAAAGGTGACCGTGGTCCCGGTCTTGGCGGTCTTGCCTATGGTCTTAAGCGGATACTGGGTGATGCCCCGCTGGTAGCGCTGCTGGTAGACCTTGCCGTCGCGCTGGACCTCGACCTCCAGCCACTCTGACAGGGCGTTGACCACGCTGACCCCCACCCCGTGCAGTCCGCCGGAGATGGTGTAGGCCTTATTGTCGAACTTGCCCCCGGCGTGCAGAATGGTCATGGCCACCTCCACCCCCGGCTTCTTCTCGGTGGGGTGCATGTCCACCGGGATGCCCCGGCCGTTGTCGGTCACCACCACCGAACCGTCCTTGCGCACCGTCACCGTCACGTGGTCGCAGACCCCGGCCATGTGCTCGTCCACCGCGTTGTCCACCACCTCGTAGACCAGGTGGTGCAGACCCCGGACGCTGGTGTCGCCGATGTACATGGCCGGCCTCC
This sequence comes from candidate division TA06 bacterium, assembly GCA_016235665.1. NCBI lineage: Bacteria > candidate division TA06 bacterium. The sequence goes on from JACRJI010000001.1 coordinate 117,457, forward strand.
GCCGCACCGCCTCCAGGCCTTTTAGTACTGTGATCTTTTCGCTGCCGTAAGACTCTGCCATATATCCCCTCTTTAATGTTGGGGCAATTCATCCTACTACGCCGCCATTTAAGGCTTCGCCGGACGAGTGAATTGCCCTTACTGTTTCTTATTCGTGATTCCAGTGATTTATTCCGGCAATTGTATCACTATGGTATGACAATTGTTTTTGCATCCATGCTTCTATTTCACATCCCCCACTCTAAAAACTATCTCCTTGATGATCTCCCGCCCCAGCATCTTGTTAAGCTTGTCCTTGATCTGGATCCGCATGAAAGTACACTCCTGTACCCAGGCCGGGTTCTGGGCCAGCACCGTCATCCTGCCCCGGTAAACGGATTCCGCCCTGGTCCTGACCGCCATCTTGGGGCCGGCCGCTTCAGCCCAGATCAGCAGGGCCTGGCCCTCGTCCACCTTCTTGTCGATCTCCAGGTTCTTTAAAAGCCGGTCCAGGATGGGGCCTACCGACTCCGGTCTGGTTGGATGAGCCATTTAGCACCGCCGTAATAATAGTAGTAACGTAGGACCTGTAGGTTGGGTACGGAAATCTGCGCAATGCTTCGATAAACTCAGCACAACGTCTGCGAATCGTGTCTTTGTCTTAGTAAAAGTTGACTGAATGCTCCGCCAGTTTTCCCTGCTGGTATACGAACTTGGCCGAGAACATTCCCGGTTTATCCAGCCAGGGCAGGAAGATGTGGTCGCCCTCCCACAGGTCCAGTTTGGTGAGTTCAGGATCCTTGATCCAGCTCAGGTGGCCCTCCTCGGTCTCGGAGAGGGAACCTTGGATGTCCTCGGCCACGAACACGAAGACATACCAGTCATCAGTTTCATCAAAAGAGGGAAAGGTCAAAAAACCCTTGAGCACCGGTTTGCTGATCAGGAATCCGCTTTCTTCTTTGACTTCGCGGGTCACGCATTCCTCCGGGGTCTCGCCGGGATGGAACTTACCGCCCAGGCCGTTCCATTTGCCGAAATGCATGTCGTCCGCCCGTTTGATGCGGTGCATCATCAGGGTCTGTCCGTTGCGCCGGAGGTAACACAGGGTGGCTAGTTTCATTTGTGCCGCAATAAAAGCAATGATAAGTTATACTTTGACAAACCATAGACAAACAATGGCTTCACTATTGTATCCCCATCGTATGTCCATTGCATCACCATTGTATGTCCCTGGTATTAAGTCCTCACTCCGCTATGACCCGCCCGGCCTCTATCCTGAATTTCTTAAATCCTTCCTGCTTGGAGACCTCCTGGTCCTTGGCGGTGGCTATGAACACCTGGTATCCCGGGTCCAGCTGGTCCACCAGGAACCCGCCCCGCTCCCGGTCCAGCTCGGCAAAGATCTCGTCCAGCAGCAGGATCGGCTTTTCCTTCAACTGCACGGCCAGCATCTCGGCCTCGGCCAGTTTCAGGCTTATGGCGGCTGTGCGCTGCTGGCCCTGAGAGCCGAAGCTGCGGATGCTGCTGCCGCCGATGGATATCTCCAGATCGTCGCGGTGCGGTCCGAACATGGTGATGCCCCGGCGCCGCTCGAACTCGTAGTTGACGGCCAGGGCTTTGGCAAAAGCCTGTTCCACCGGCTCGTCCGGTTCGCTCTTGAACGAAAGCTTGTAACGCAGGCCCAGCCGCTCCCGGCCCCCGGCGATGCCCAGATACCGGCTGCCGGCCGATTCCTTGAGATCGTCTATCACCTGGATCCGCTTGTTGATTATCCTTGACCCGCAGGCCACCAACTGCTGGTTCCATGCCTCCAGCGAAGCCACCTGGCCCCGCCCCTCGCGGATGTCGAACAGCAGGCGGTTGCGCTGGTGCAGCAGCCTCCGGTATTCCTGGAGATCGGCCAGGTAATTGCGGGAAAGCTGGGAGATGGCCAGGTCCATGAAGCGCCGCCGCACCCCGGGGCCGTCCTTGCACAGTTCGTCATCCTCGGGCGAAAGGCTGACCACCGGAAGCCTGCCTATAAGCTCTGACAGCTTGAGTTGCACTTCGCCGTTGATCTTGCAGCGCTTTTCCACTTTATTGAAGGCGGATTCCACCACAATCTCGCCCCGCTGGGTCTGCATCTGCCCTTCCAGCCGGAACATATCGTCGGAGAAACGGATCAGGTTTTCATCTTCGGCTGATTCCCTCATTGAGCGGCCGATACATAAATAATAGATGCCTTCCAACAGATTGGTTTTGCCCGAACCGTTGGAACCGTAGAATAAATTCTTATTTTCAGAAAACTCCACTGCATAGGTCTGCAAATTCCTGAACCCACTGCCCTTAAAAGACTTAAGATACATAATATCCCGGTTTTTTAGGTTTTATAAGTTAAAGCACTATTTAGTGTATTACATCAGTAATTATACCACAATATATGGTAAAATTGCAAAGGTTTTTTCTATTATTTTTACATTGTATGTCTATGTATTGCAACGAGTTTAGCGGCGTTTGTTCTTAAAAACGAAAAAACATATATTTTGGAGAGAAAACCAAAGAAAATAAAAAAACCGATATCATTGCTGATACCGGTAAAAAATATTTTACATACTATAAGGATCAATTCCCAATCTTATGGTGGGCGGTACAGGATTCGAACCTGTGACCTCTGGTATGTGAGACCAGCGCTCTAACCAACTGAGCTAACCGCCCAAAATCAAATCATAACTTTAAAATTATGAATTAATAATACATCATACGTTGTTATGTGCAAATAATACAATGAAAATAGTTCAGCGTCTTTCGTGTGTTTCGATGGAAATAGCCTCAAGTATGTAAGTATACCAAAAAATAAAAATCTATTCAAGTTTTTTGTTGGCCTGCCCGCAACCTGACATTTTTCAGGCCAGCATCTCTTTTATCTTCTCCAGCACGTCCGGCATTTCCCGTTTTATCAGTTCCAGTGTCTTGGCATAATCCTCCAGCGTTCCGCCGATGGGATCTGCCACTCCGTCCACCGCCAAAAGCGACACCTGGGCCTTTGGGTAAAGTTTAATGATGTCCTGCCGGTGGCCATCCTCCAAGGCTATGATGATGTCGGCCTGTTTGGCCAAACTGTCTGTCAATGTCCGGGAATGATGGCTCGAAAGGTCAAAGCCGAATTTTCTAGCGGTCTCCTGCCCCTTATCCGTGGCCGGCATCCCCGGCAGAGCCCTGGTGCCGCAGGAGCGCACTACCACTTTGTCCTTCCAATTCTTGGGAAGGATGTTCTTAAGATATCCCTCGGCCATGGGACTGCGGCAGGTGTTGCCGGTGCAAACGAACAGCACCTCAACCTTGTCCTGCTTTATCGGCTGCTGCAAAAGTTCTGAAAGTTCCCGGCGGCCGATATCGCCCCGGCGCAGTATCACCGGGTGCTCCCGGGATAGGTCCAGCACCGTGGAAGGCCGGCAGCGGGGCAGCTCCCCCCCGTCCAGGATCAGGTCCACCGGATCTTTGAAGGATTCCATCACCTGCTCAACATTGCAGGATTCCTGGGCGCCGCTGACATTGGCGCTGGTGGTGGCCAAAGGACCATTAATTTGATCCAGTATGGCCTGCAGCGCCTTATGCCGGGGGATCCTGATGCCAATGGTGCCGTTTTTATCCAATCCCCATTTCTTGACCTGATCCGAAGCCGGGAACACCATGGTCAGCTGTCCCGGCCAGTAAACCTTCATCAGTTTGGCGGTATAATCCGGGACATTGAGAACCAACTGCTCCAGTTCCCGTGGATTTTTTACGAACAGTATCAGCGGCTTGGAAAAGTTCCGCCCCTTAAGCCGGTAGATCTTTTTGACCGCCTGGGGCAGGTCGGCCCGGCAGCCCAGGCCATAGACCGTATCGGTGGGAAAGGCCATCACCTCTCCACGGTTCAAGGCACCCACGGCTTGGCTTGCGGTTTCGGTAACACCGTCTCCGTCTTGATATAGTTTGATCAAATGCCCTTTGGCTTGGCGGAAAATGTTTCTCATTTGCCTTTGTCCCCGGCTTTGGCGCTTAGCTCTTTGAGCTGTTTTTTCAGTAATTGCCGTTTGATCGGGCTAAGATGATCTATGAAAAGCACCCCGCTGAGGTGGTCCATCTCATGCAAAAACACCCGGGCCAAAAAGTCGGAAGCCTCCAGTTCCAGCGGGTTGCCGTCCCGGTCCAGCCCGGTGACGGTCACGTTCTGGGGCCGGGCCACATCGGCGTACATCCCGGGGAAACTAAGGCATCCCTCCTGGTAGACGATCTTGCCGTCGGAGGCCTGCAGTTTGGGGTTGATCAGTATCAGCGGCTTGGCATTTTTGGGATCCAAAGCCGGCAGGTTAATGATGCACAGGGCCAGCGAATGCCCCACCTGAGGCGCAGCCAGGCCCAACCCCCGGGCCGAAGCCAGTGATTCGATCATCTGCTCGGCCAAAGAAATCAGCCGGCCATCGATGTTCTTCACCGGCTCGGTCTTTTGCCTCAGCACCGGGTCGCCGTAGACCCTGATGGGAAGTATTTTTTGTTTGGTTGCTGGCATCTCTCTCATGCCACTAAGACACGAAGGCACCAATACAATTTACGATTCACGATTTACAATTTACGAATTTAGTGTCTTGGTGGCTTGGCGGCAGATTTACTTTTCCAGTTTGACAGTGACCGTGGACTTTTGCACTTCTATCTTGACGTTCTCGTCGATCTTGACCACCACCACGTTGCGGGTGTCGTCAACCCCGACCACGGTTCCGTGGATCCCGCCTGCGGCGATGACCTTGTCGCCCTTCTGCAGGCTTTTCAGCATCTGGGCGTGTTTCTTCTGCTGACGCTGCTGGGGAAGAATCAGCAAAACGTAGATGATGACAAACATGATGACGATGGGCAGCAAACCCAGCAAACCGCCGCCGCTTTGCTGTCCAGCAGCCGGGGCGCCCGGCTGCCCCATGGCAAATGCTATTCCGAACAAAGTTTTCTCTCCTTTTATTGTTTATTGTTTTTTAATGAACTTGGTCCAAAGGCCAGAGGCAGGAGTTTCTTCAGCGAAGTCTTCATGGATACTTTCTTCCCGGCCATTATCACTTCCAGGTCGGGGGCAAACTCGTTCAGCACCTGACGGCAGGCCCCGCAGGGTGCGGTAGGTTCCGGGGAATCGGAGACAATGGCGATGGCGATGAAATCTCTCTCCCCCCGCCCCACCGCTTGGAACACGGCATTGCGCTCGGCACAGCAGGTCAGCCCGTAGGATGCGTTCTCCACATTGCAGCCGGTGTAGACCTGCCCGCTTTTGGCCAGCAGGGCCGCGCCCACCTTGAACTTTGAATACGGTGCATAGGCCTTCTCTTTGGCTTTTTTTGCGGCTGAGATCAACTCGGTTTGGCTTATTTTTTTCTTTTGTATCATATCCTTTCCAGTATGACGCTGATTCCAGCAGACCCCGCAGATAGAATTCATACCCTGATCATGAAAATCTTGTAAATCCTGTCAAAAAATAATCTCCGGCCAGAAACTTGTTCCCTGTCCGGTTCCATCGATTCCGAAGATCTCCGCCAGGGTGGCCGCGATGTCGGCAAAGCTCTTTCTGGTTCCCAGGTCGACCCCGGCTTTGATCCCCGGGCTGTAGGCCAGCAGGGGCGTATATTCCCGGGAGTGGTCGGTGGACGGAGTGGTGGGGTCGTTGCCGTGGTCGGCGGTGATCAATAGCAGATCGTCTCCGGTCATGACCTTCAGCAGTTCCGGCAGCCAGGCGTCGAAGTCCTGCAGGCCTTTGTAGAAACCCAGGACATCATTGCGGTGTCCCCAGCTCATGTCAAAGTCCACCAGGTTGGCCATCAGCAGGCCGTGCTTGAGACCGGACAGGGCTTTGAGGATCTTTTCCATGCCGTCCCGGTTGTCATCGGTGTGAATGCTTTGAGTCAATCCCTGGCCAGCGAACAGGTCGTTGATCTTGCCCACCCCCATCACCTGCAGGCCGCTTTTCTTGACCCAGTCCAGTACCGTGGATTTGAAAGGTTTCAGGGAAAAGTCTTTCCGGTGCCCGCCCACCCTCTGATAATTGCCGGTAGTCCCGGTGAACGGCCGGGCGATGACCCGGCCCACCGCGTGTTCTCCGGTCAGGATGTCCCTGGCCTTCTGGCACCATTCATAAAGCTGCTCCAGGGGGACTATTCCCTCGTGGCAGGCGACCTGAAACACGCTGTCGGCCGAGGTGTAGACTATGGGGAATCCGGTCTTGACGTGCTGGTCCCCCAGTTCTTTGATGATCACGGTTCCAGAGGCCACCTGGTTGGCCAAAATGTCCCGGCCTATGGCCTTTTTGAAGGGATCTATGATCTCCGGCGGGAACCCGGCAGGGTAGGTGGGCAATGGCTTTTCGGTGACCAGTCCTGCAATCTCCCAGTGCCCGAAGGTGGAGTCCTTGCCCTTGGAGCGTTCGGTCAGTTTGCCCCAGCAGCCCTGGGACGAGGGATTTGGGGGAAGGCCTTTGATATCAATTATATTGCCCAGCCCCATTGCCTGCAGGTTGGGCAGGGTCAGCCCGCCGGGGACCGCCCGGGAAAGGTTGCCCAGCGTATTGCTGCCCCGGTCGCCGAAATCGGCGGCATCGGGCAGTTCCCCCGCTCCGCAGCCGTCCAGGATTATCAGAATGGCCCTTTTCATTAATTTCTCAACTGCTTCCGATTTTTTGACAGGATTTACAAGATTTCCATGATTATTATTTGGAAACAACCCGGTTAATCATGTTAATCCTGTCTTATCCAAGGGAATAGAACATCAGTTAAGATCAATTATCGCATATTTTTTGCCGGTTGTAAATAGCAAAACGCCCCCCGCCGAAGCGGGGGGCGTTAATGCCTGTCTTGATATTATGCTACCAGGCCAGGACTTGTATCCTGTCCAGGAATGCGCCGTCGGCGGTATTGGTGATCGCATCGGTGTCAAATGCGAAGGCCACCTTAACCTGGGTTCCGGTCACCGGGAAGCTCATGTTGCCTGAATTACCCCAACCAGTGTTGCCGTAAATGACCCAAGTAGCCCATCCAGACCATGTGCCGTCAGCCAGCCGGTAGGAATAAATGGTTCTCATCCTGTCGACTGCGCCTTCGATTTGAACATAACGGTCGTAGGAAAGGCTGGCGTTGCCATACCAGGTCAGGTCTATGATTGGCATTACCAGTGTGTCGTGAACCTCTGCGATGGGATTATACAGGTAGCTGGTATCGGCATCAACACCGCAATGCCAGAGGTAATTTCCACCGAACCCGCTGGGGTTCTGGCTGGCAAACAATGTTGACCTGTGCCACAGCTGGGGAGTGGTACCCCGGGTGCTCCAGCCGATGTTGCCGCTTTCCACCATGTCGTAGAACAGGATGGTCCGGAAACCGCTGGAATAGCTGGCATTCTTCCAAAGGTCATCGGCCGGCTTGTAAGTCCCCACACTGGTGACATAGGCGGCCTCGCCGGGGATGCCGTTGTTGTTCTCGTCCAGCATCAATCCGGATGTATCCCGAACCTGGCGGCTGACCCAGATGGTCCCGGCGCCGTCGAAATTCTCCAGGGTATAGCGGACCAGCATGGTGTCAGGCATGATGGTGATGGTGCCGGGAACGTATTGCTCGTAGTTGGCGTCGTTGTAGATCTTGATGTAATTTGAATTCAGGTAGGCAGCGTTCATCTTGCGGTTGAACTGGATGTACATGGAACGAAAACGGGTTCCGTCCCAATCGTCAAAAAATGTGTTGATGACCCTGAGGTTGCTGGAACTGGGGACACCGCCGTTGCGGGGATCGTAGGTCCGGAACTTGACCCTCTCACGGTCCAAGGCTTCATTCTCGGCTAAGCCGTTGCCATTGCCGTCAAGGCTGTTGCCTTTCATGTCCTTGATGGTGGTCTTGACCGTCAGGAAGTAATCGGTGGCCGTTGTAAGAGTGGGATGGAACCTGACGATGTACCAGGTGGGGGCAAAATCATCGATGACTGTAATTGCTCCCAAGCTGACCACCTGGCCGCTGGCTGTTGTCAGTTCAAAGGCCGAAGCGGTAAGGGTGGCGGCATCCACGCTGTCGTTGTCAAATATGTTGATCTCGATGGAATCGGTCAGGCTGAAATAGATCCTCTCGTTGGTGGGATCAGCGACGGTGATGGTGGGGGGGGTTACGTCAACCCAAGCCACCGCGGAGTTGTTGCCCCAGAACTGGGTCTTTTTGCTGTCCTGTGGGTCAATAAAATCGTTGCCGTTGCCGTCCAAAGCGTGACCGTGAATGTCCCGGACATTGGTTGTCACCGTTACCATGTAGCTCAGGTCGTCATCCCAGCTGGTGGCTTTGATGATAGCCTTTTTGGTGCCCACGTTGTAGGTCACGGTATAGGGGATGGCAGTAGTGGGAGATTCCACGTCCTGCAGCAGGATATTTGTGGTATTGATGGTGCCGGCGTTCATGTCGGCGTCGAACAGGATGCCGATCTCGTCGTAGGCCGGGTTCTGGAACAGGGTGTTATCACCGTCCAGCGTGCTGATATCAATGACCTTGGGGCCTTTGGATTCCATGGCCTGAGTGGCGTTAAAGCTGTCGGTGCTCGGCTCAAAGGGATTATCCTTTTTACCGCAACCGGTAATTACGACACCGATCAACAGGACGGCAGTAAGAATATATAAGGCTTTTTTCATCTTTATTGATCCTCTCTTTTTTTAGAATTTAAATACTGCGGAAAGCTTCCAGTTGGTCAGGTCGTTCAGCTGGGCGAAGCCCATGAAGTCCAGTTGCAGATTGTCGGCCACCTTCCAGCCGGCGCCATAGGTGTAGTCGGTGTAGGATTGCCGGGTATTATAAGTCTCGCTGTAACCTGTCTGCTCGTTCAACGGATTGGGGGTGTAGGTAGTGGTGACAACGCCGGTGCCGGTGGTGGTGACCGTGGTGACCATTTCCGATCCGCCGGTCAGAACCTGGTTGTAGGTGTATTCATAATTGTTGATCTGGTGGCGGGCGCCCAGCCGGAACACTATCTTCTTGGTCAGATCGAATTCCACGCAAACCGGGAACGACCAGTTCAGATAATCGCCGGCCTGTGTGTAATCCCACAGCTCGCCCCAGGTTGAGTTCTGGACGTAGCTGGCAGAAAGGGCGGGGTCGTTCAACTCATTGTAACGGTAAACTTCGGTCTGGGCCCGCTCGTGGGTCTCCATCTGATCATAGTTGCCGGTGGACAGCCCGAAGCCTATGGCGAATACCGCTTGGTTAAGCCTGGCTTTGTGCACTATCCTGAAGTCTATGTCGTTGTCGGTGTACTCACCAACCACGGCGTCGGTGTAGTTCTCATCATAATAATCGGAGTTGGTAACAGGGTTGACATCCTGTTCGTGGTAATTGTATTCCCAAGTGGTGCCCGATTTGGGCTTGTATCCTAAGTGGCTGTACTGCAGATCAAACCGGGTGTCGGCTTTGTCGTTCCACTTGTAGACATAGGCGCCGCCGCCGGAGAAGCCGAAACCGGAATATTCGGTATCATAATTCCAGTCCTCGGTTTCATTATAACTGGCGCCGCCGGGATAAGAATCGTCCCAGGAATAGTTCCTTTCGTCGATGTCCTTGCCGCCGCCGAAGAGTATGGCCAAACGCAGGCTGACATCCATCTTGTCGTTCAGCGGTTTCCAGACCGAAAGACCAAGGTAATTTTCGCTCTCGGAATAGCCCTCGCTGGTGGTGTCCTTTTCGGCTTCGGTATAGGTCAGGGCCCCGGTCAGGATGTTATTTTCGTTATAGGTATAATCGCTGAAGTAATCCTCCATGTAGGAATACTGATAACGCTTGAAAGCCAGCCCCAGTTTCATGTCGTTGACCTGTTTGGCCCAACCCAGGAAATAATCGTTCTCATCCCCGGTTTCCATATACTGTTCCTGGTAATTCTCCACTCCCCGGAGATCATAGCCGGGATTGGTGCCGGGATCGATATCTGTCAGATAAACATTGGCGTAGGACAGGCTGTCCCTGTATTTGTTGGTATTCTTGGAGTACAGCAGTCCCAGCTTGCCGTAACCGAAAATGTCTGAGGTTCCGCCGATCACATAGGTGCCGGCGCCGGAGGGGTTGAACTGTTCTTCGTTCTGGCTGTAGATGTTGGCCAGATTGGTGTACAACCGCTGACCGTCGATCAGGGTCATCCGGGCGGGATCCAGGTAGCCGTAGCTGCCCAGCATAAGGTCCAGATCATCCTCCAGCAGTCCGGAAGTGGACTGATTCCGAAACGAATTGTACCAGGGTAGGGTTTGGACCTGGGCCACAGCCGCTGCCGACAAAGCAAGCAAAACAACAAGGGTCAATATTCTTGCTCTCATTTTTTCCTCCAGTTTGTTAATTGGTTGGTTTTGATAAACATAGTTGGTAGTTTTTCACTAATAAACTGGTTACGGCTCACCTCCTTCTTTATATGATATCAATATGTGATTATTCAGACATACATATTGTATATGATATTAAAAAGATCATCCATTGTCAAGAACAAAAAAAACATTTTTGCGTTTTTTTAAAAGACTTTTGGCATGAAATTGTTTTTGCGGCAAAATTGAGGACCGGGGGAAATATCTATTGACTAAATTTGCGCAGGTGGTATAATTGAAACCTCTTATGAACAAAAAAACCTCCATTCTTATACTGCTGGGCCTTATCTGGGCCGGCTCCCTGGTCTGGTTCGGACTGGGACGGGCCGGCTGTCAGCCTGCCGGGGTCAGACTAAAACCCCGGACCATGGCCGGGTCCGAGCAATGGCACGGCATCTACTACCAGGACAGGAAGATCGGCCACTCGATCACTTTGACCAGGGTGCTGGCTGACGGCGGACAGGCCGTCTCCAGCAAGTCGCTGATGCGCCTGCCTCTGATGGGCGAGGTCCGACAGGTGTCCACCACTTTGAACTACGACCTGGACAAGGATTACCAGCTGACCGGCTTTGAATTCAAGATGGGCGGGGCGGCCGAGATCTCGGTAAAGGGATTGGTCAAAGGCTGGCGCTTGGTCCTTTCGATCCTGTCCAACGGACAGAGCCAGACTACGGAGATGGACATCCCCGGCAACATCACCATGCCCGAGGCTTTGGAGCCGATGCTTACCGGCAAGAGCCTGGTCCCCGGCAAAGTTTATGATTTCTCGGTCTTCGACCCGGCCTCCATGGCGGTGGTGCCCCTGACGGTAACGGTGATCGGCCCCGACTCCCTGCGGCTGGATGACCAGTGGACACCGGCAGTAAAGCTGGAAGTAAGCTTCTCCGGCTCCAAAAGCCTGGCCTGGGTGGACACTTTGGGCCAGACCCTTAAGGAGGACGGCCCGCTGGGGATAACCATGATCCGCCAGACCAAGGAGCAGGCCCTGGTACTGCCGGAAGATTTTCCCGGGATGGACATGCTGGGCAGCATCGCAGTGCCGGTGATCAAAGGGGAACTGCCCAAGCCAAGAGAGACGGAACGGATGGTGATCGCGGTCTCGGGGTTGGACCTGAAAGGCCAGGACGTTTCCGGCGGACGGCAGACGGTCACCGACAGCCTTAAACAGATCGTGCAGGTCACCCGGGAGCAAACTCCCGAACTCCAAACAGTGAACGCCAAACCGGCCGAACTGGCCGAGTTTTTAAAGCCCACGGTGCTGATCCAGTCGCAGGACCCGGAGATAAAGAAGCTGGCCCAAAGCCTGGTCAAGGGTAAAAAGAACGATTGGAACAAGGCCCTGGCTTTGGAAAAGTGGGTGTTTGAGAACCTGGAGAAGAGCATGACCGTCAGCCTGCCCTCGGCGGTGGAGGTGCTGCAGTCACGGCAGGGCGACTGCAACGAGCATGCCACCCTGTTCGCCGCCCTGGCCCGGGCCGCCGGACTGCCCTGCAAGATCTCCCTGGGGGTGGTCTATCTTGACGGCAAGTTCTACTACCACGCCTGGAACTCTGTTTACTGCGGAAAGTGGGTCGAGCTGGACCCCACCTTCGGGCAGGCCCCGGCCGACGCCGCCCGCCTGCGATTGGCGGAGGGCGACCTCAGCCAGCAGACCCGTTTGCTTTCCGCCTTCGGCAACCTTAAAATTGAGATTTTGGAACATACGCCATGAACCAGGGAATTGAGATTAAGGATATTAAAAAATCATTCGGCGCCAAGCAGGCGGTGAACGGCGTCAGCCTGAGCATCGGACAGGGAGAGATCTTCGGCCTGCTGGGACCCAACGGGGCCGGCAAGACCACCACCCTTAAAATGCTGGCCGGGATACTGCGGCCGGATTCCGGCTCCCGCTCCATCTGCGGCTTTGACGTGGAGAGGGATCCGATCCAGGCCAAGCAGTGCCTGGGTTTCATCCCCGACGACCCCTTCATCTATGAGAAGCTCTCGGGCTGGGAGTTTCTGCACCTGGTGGCCCGGCTTTACGGCTGCTCTAATGAAGGACTGGAACAGCGGGTGGAGGAGTTGATAGACCGGTTCGAGGCCCGGGAGTGGATAGACCGACGGGCCGAGGGCTATTCCCACGGTATGCGCCAGAAGACGGTGCTGGCCGCCACCCTGCTCCACCAGCCGAAGGTGTATCTGATAGACGAGCCTCTGGTGGGACTGGACCCGGCCAGCATCATATTGGTGAAAAGAATATTTCAGGAGGAGGCCCAAAAAGGCTGCGCCCTGCTGGTCTCCACCCACACTTTGAGCCTGGCCGAAACCATCTGCCAACGGATAGGCATTATCGCCAGCGGAAAACTGGCGGCCCTGGGCACACTGGAGGAACTGCGGGAGCTTTCGAAACATAGACACCAGGACCTGGAGAGCCTGTACCTGGAATTCACCCGAAGCAATTAACAATGAACAGTGAACAATTACCCGTAGTCACTAAACAGTAGACAGTATCCAGTAAACTCACATAGTGAATAGTGGCTACGGGCTACTGAATACTGGATAGTGTATACTGACTAGTTAAAAGTTAACAGCATCGAGTTATAAGATGGCACTTGAAGGCAATCTTTCCGATTTCAGCATCCCCGAGATACTTCAGCTGATCTCCAGCCAGCGCAAGAACGGCGTCCTAACCCTGAAGCAGGGACAGGACGAGGCCGCCTTTGACCTGGACCAGGGCTACATCACCGGGGGCTTCTACAAGAAGCTGGGCAAGCAGGAACACATCTCCGAATACCTGTTCAAGACCGGACTGGTGAGCGAGGCCGGGTTCATGGAGGCCGAGGCCCAGCAGAAGGCCCTGAAGGTCCCGCTGGAGGAGATCCTGATCGAGCGCGGCTTTTTGTCCCAGGACGATTTTGAGGAGGTGATCCGCTTCAAGATCCAGGAGATCATGGACGAGATCTTCACCTGGGTGGAGGGGCACTACGTCTTCGACGTCAAGGCCAGGCTGTACACCCAGGCCAAATACCCGGTGCGGCTGGCGGTGGACGGTTTTCTGCTGGAGGGTATGCGGCGGCTGGACGAATGGCTGAGGATCAAGAAGGATATCCCCTCCCTGGAGACCATCGTCAAGGCCGGCACCAAGCCCCGGCCGCCGGAACTGACCCCGGAGCAGGAAAAACTGCTGGAGTTTTTGGGGCAGCGTTCCCTGTCGGCGGCCAATCTGATATCCTTGAGCGGAATGGGCAAATTCCTGACCTGCCAGACCCTGAGCGAACTGCTGGAACTGGGCCTGGCCGAAAAGGCCGCCGGGCTGCCGGCCGCCCCCCAGGCGTCCCAGTTGTTTGATCCCGCCTTCCAGGTCAAGACCATCTCCCTGCTGATGAAACAATTCGGCCTGCTGATAAAGAACATCACCCGCTATCCCTTTAACCACCCCCAGATCCTGGCCAACCTGGACGGGTTCTCCCACCTGCTGGGCAACCTGCCTATGGAGAACAGCAGCCTGACCTTCTCTTCGCAGATCGAGCAGACCCTGGTCAACGGCTGGCCGATCCACGACGAAAGCCAGATCCTGCCCCAGTTCTCGCTTTACCTGCATCAGCGGCAGATCCAAAGCCTGTCCTTCATGCCCCAGATCCGGGACGAGGAACTGCGGACCCTGGCCTTCATCATGGCCATGCCTCCGGAATTGCTGGAGCTGTTGGGCGGCACCGGGGAGGCCGGCAAAATTTTGCGCTGGCACCACATCAAATTGGAGGGCCTGGCCCAAAAAGCGGAGAAACTGCTGAAGGACGAAAAGATGTTCGTCATCCCCTCCGGATTTCTTGACGTGGTGGAGGGCCTGTCGCCCTTCTCCGCCAAACCCGCCCAGACGGCCCAGGCCTTCGTCAGCCTTAAAGCGGTGCGGCTTTTGCCCCCGCCAAAATTATCGCCCGAAGACGCCATGGCCATCGAGGAGGCCGAGCAGGCCTCGGAGAAGGTCTTCAGCGTCTACAGCCGCGGAGGCCGGGAAAAATATATCGGGAAGGTGGTCTCGGCCGTCATGGACCTGCCCCCCGCCCCCCGGCTGGCCCTGATCCAGCGGAAACTGCTGGACGTCCGCTGGCTGTTCCCCATCGACAACATTTTGGCCCTGTCGCACAGTGAGTTCGAGAGGCTCTAAGCTCTAAGCTATAAGCTATATGCTTTATGCTGGGCTCTATTCCGTAGCCACTATTCAGTACTTACCTGGCTGGTTTACTGAATACTGTATACTGGATACTGACTACCGGCTACCAGATAGTATTTGATTTTTTATCTTTGATTTTTGATTTTAGTAAAATGCACTTATCGCTTTATCTCATATCCACCCTGTTCAAAGCTTCGGCTTCGCAGATCTTCGCCCCCCGCCGGGGCCGCCTGCTGCAGCTTTCGTCCTACCTGTTCGCCGTCACGGTCTTTTTGGTGGGCGGGTATTTTTTGTTCTATAAGATCTTCGCCTACCTGCTGGCTTTGGAGGAGATCGGAAAACCCCTGCTGTTCCGGCTGATGTCCACCGCCTTTCTGACCTTCTTTCTGATGCTGTTTTTAAGCAACCTGATCACCTCGCTCTCCACCCTCTACTATTCCCCGGAGGTGGACTACCTGCTGGCCACCCCCATGGAGCCCTCAAAACTGTTCAGCTACCGCTTTCTGCAGAACTTTTCCTTCAGCACCTGGGCCACTTTGATAATGGGCCTGCCCCTGCTGGCGGCGCTGACCGCGGCCCGGCACCAAAGCCTCTTGGCCCTGGGGTTCTATCTGATCGCCCTGCTGGTCTTCACCACCCTGCCGGCCTTTCTGGCGGTGGCCTCTTTCCTGGTGCTGATAAAGCTCTTTCCCAAAATGGGACTGCGCCAGTTGCTGGGATTCCTGCTGCTGTTTTTGGCCCTGGCGGCCTGGGCCTTCTTTTTGTTCGGCCAGCCCAAGGGGATGGTGATCGCCCAGATCGACACCATGCCCGAGCTGGAGCGCTACCTGTCCCAGCTGGCCCTGGCGGGCTCGCCGCTTCTGCCCGGCACCTGGCTGGCCCGGCTGGTGCTGGCCCCCCTGCCCGGAAGTTTTGGGGAGGCGCTTAAGATGGCCTGGCTGCTTCTGATCACCGCCGCCTTCTGGGGGGGCCTGTGTTTCTGGCTGGCGGGAAAGATCTACTATAATGCCCTGACCGGTCGGGTGGGCAGTTCCCCGGACCTGGGTTTTAGGAAAAGTTTTTGGCTGACCGCCAAACTGGCCGACCGCCTGCCCATAGCCGCCAAGGACGCTTTGCTCTTCATGCGCGACCCCGGCCAGTGGGCCCAGGGACTGATCTTCCTATCGCTTTTGGTGATCTACTTGGGAGGCCTAAGGACCTATCCCCTGCTGTTCACCTTCTCGGTCTGGAAGGTGGCCATAGCCTTTTTGAACTTCGCCTTTGCCGGGTACATTCTGGCCACCCTGTCGGTAAGATTCGTGTTCCCTGTGATCAGTCTGGAGGGCCCCATGATGTGGCTGATGCGCTCGGCCCCGGTCTCGGCCAAAAGACTGTTGATGGAGAAATCTACCCTGAACCTGGCGGTGGCGCTGGTGCTGACCGAGACCTTGAGTTTGCTGTCTAACAATATTTTAAAGACCCTGCCCCAGATGCGGCTGTTGAGCCATTTTTCCCTGGGCCTGATGTGCCTGGCCATTACCAGCCTGGTGCTGGGCCTGGGGGCCATCTTCCCGGACTTTAAGGAACGAAACCCCAGCCGGATCGCCTCGGGGCTGGGGGGATTATTGGCCGCCTTGGCCGGGCTGGGTTACGTGGGACTGTCGGTGGTGGTGCTGGCCTGGCCGGCCTACCTGTATGCCGCCGGGCAATGGCGGCAGAAGATCAGTTACGGCGGGGCACTGGCGGCGGCGATGATGCTTTTCGTGGTGATATCGGGGTTTGTGATATACATACCTTTGAAGATGGGTTTAAAGGAACTTGAAAGACATGAGGTATAGAATAAAATAATGGTGATTGCCTTTGAGGCGCCGCACTGAGACGGGCATGTATTATTGCTTATCGAAGTGATGGGGTTGAAGAGTTTGGAAAACCATGAGGTTTGACCGAACAAACAGCACAAAACCCGGTCAGAAATGAACGGGTTTTGTGTCTTCTACCTTGGTTGGTAAAATATTTTATTTTTTGCTTGACAAAGACCAAAGAAATTTGTTAGTATAATACCGTTCAGGAGACGAAAGTCGGCTTCATGCCGTGTGAATGCCCGGTTATATCCGGATGTTCCTATATCTCCTGAACTTTTTTTATTGCCGCTAATGCTAGCGGCTTTTTTTGTGTGTAATAAACGCCATATTCTGCCAAACGAGTATCATCAATGTCATGGACCAGGTGAACTTTGGGCCAGATATATTGAAGATACCTTTCCTCCCTTCGCTCGTACATCCTTTGAAGGGCCCATAGAAAATAGTCGACTGCCTGCAACCCGCCAAAACCATCCAAGGGGAGGGACTGTATACAGGCCCTTCCCGGGTTAGGAAAGGTAGGGGCCTGCACTGAGGAATACCCCAGGTTTGACATACGAAGTGTTGGGTCCTACAAGCAAGCAGCCCGGTCAGTAATGACCGGGCTTTAACTATTTTCCAAATAATAATATGCTTAATAATTCAGATGTTCAATTAACTCATTAAATGCAATTGAAGACAGCTCAGCTTTTAACCTTGCTAATACTTCTTGGCGTTTGAAATAATTATGATCTATGTGTCCCTCCGCAATCCTAGCGACAAGATTGCTAGCCCGTATAGCTATTGGGCGTGATACACCCTTTTCATATAAAAAACGCCCAACGTTTGATGTTATACCAGATTCCATTGCAAACAAGAATGATTCTACACGATCCACATAATCACTAACTTCCGTCATGTTTTTATTTTTTGCAATGTATAGACAAATATCGTAAAAACAGTTTATGTATTTGGGAGCATTGAAAGATATTTCTTTCTCGAGATCAGAAACAGTTCTAAGCGCTATATCTACTTTAGAAAGATAATCATTGTCAATATGATGACGTAGTCGTAATTGTATAAAATGTGAAATTGATAACTCATGCATCCACTGTATAATACGGTTAGATATGCTACTTATAACATCGTAGCGCCTATTTTCAACCGGCCATTTCAAATACCTTGCTGTTCGTTCTAATAATTGGCGCAGGGCAACACCATCTATTGTTAATGGATTTACAGTAATATCTAATATACTACGCAGTTGTATAATGGAGATATTATTTAGGTAAATAAACAATTCATTTTGAGAACGTGGATCAATACCTGCATTTTTTCGCAATAAATCTACAGGTATTGTAAATATTTCTTTATACTGATTTATAGCTTTAATAAGTTCTTCTCTTTTCGTTTCTGGCATATTAAAGCGATCGACAATATTATTAATGCGTTTCGTTGTCAACAGTTCATAAATGAGGTATTCAATGTCGTTCCTATTCTTTGAATTTATGTAAGCATATTCTTTACCACTTGTTATGAAAGAATCAATAACATAGTTTTGTTTAGTTTTTCCATCTGCCACATGTGCCTCTGGGTCTTTTATTTCTACATCTTTGTTTTCAATAATCTCTTTATATTTTTCTGTATTGTCAGCAATACAAAATACATCACCTGAGAGACCATACGTAATACGTCCTGCTCGTCCTATAAGGTTCCAAAACGATAGAACTTCATGTTTCTGGTTATTCACATTCTTCTCGGAAAATATAAATATATTTTTTGCAGGCAGGTTTACACCTTCAAGTAAAGTAGAGGTACAAATTAAATAATTGATAACTGAGTCTTCGAAGAGTTTGACCATCAAACGTCGTAAACCAATTGGCATTGGACCATAATGCAAGCCAATTCCTTTTTCTATTAATTCTATCAATCCAAAACACTCGTCGTAATTATCTTTTATATATCTTTTGATATCATTTTTTTCTTGGCTATCAATTTTATTTGTGGGAGAAAGTTTTTCTGCAAGTATATTTGCATATGTATGGGCTAGCAATGGGTTTGTAGTGTAAAGAATCGTCCCCATGGCAAGATTTGATTGAATAACAATATTAACATTACGTATGACTTCTTGGTTATCTTTACCAACTAACATATTAGGTGCCACCTCAAACTCATGCGCACCTATTTCTTCGATACGTTTATCATATATTTCATTCCCCGGTGTATCTTTTAAAAGATAATATCTAAAAGATCGCTCCTCTTTTGCTACAAGATGTATGTTTTTCTCTACAGGTGAATATAGTACTTCCTTGTGATAGCATTGCGTATCCCCCAATTCGGTGAAAAATACATTTTTAAAATATTGCGGATTTTTAATTAATGGTGACGTAAATATATATTGCGTATTCCCATTATGATTTTTCACACCACATAATTCAATAACTTTTCTTAATACGTTACGCAATATAAAACCCCTATAACCACGTGAGATATAATGAGCCTCATCAATATAAACGAGTTGAAACGCTTTTACATATTCTGGGTTTTTCTCTAAAAGAAACAACAACCTTTCTTGGGTGAGAATGTAAATACTATTTATATCAATATTTGGTATGGATCTACTGTGCGTATATATATCACAATCAATATTGAGCGATTTTTTTAGGCTTAATATACCTTCGTAAAAGTCATCTATCAATGATTTTGTTGGCACAATAATTAGCGCATGTTTTAAATAACCATTATAGAATTGACGTGCAATATGGTGTCTTACAATAAATGATTTACCAAAAGATGTTGGAGCTGAAAAACTAACTATTGCTTTTTCCGACAATGCATTTAATATTTCTTTTTGATAGATGTTGAAATGGTAATTATTATCACCTATCTGCAAAAGTGATCTTTCTTCTTCCTCAACTATATTACCGATTATTTCAGGATCAATTGACTTTAACCCATCAGATCCAGCTTTTATCATTTTTGTCAAATTTTCATTGCCAAATACCATAGAGGAGGCATCTACAACTGGATAATTACCAAGCCGCGAAGATAGTATCTGTACTGCATAATTTATTCCTTCATCGCTTGCTTTCATCTCAAATATTAACGCATTAATTTTTTGTGCTAGGTTACGATGATATAAATTATCACTCAACGCCAGTACTGAACCTTGTAATAATAATTTACAGATCATATCATTAGTTAATGTCGCATCATCGAACGACAATCTCGACTTACATGCATAACTTTGTATTTCAGCAAACCGACTTCTAAAAGTCTGACTTTCTGTTATCTTACCTGCTAATTGTGTAATCATGTTTTAATCACTAAATTGTTACTTTGAGCAAATAAATCACGAGCATCGTCAATAGATTCAAAAGGCACGAAACAATAAATAGTGGGGTATGGGGATTTATTGATTAACTGTCGTTGATTCTCGAAACACCTTTGTAGATCTTTGCTGATGGTTTGGTAAAGCATCTTGCTATTTATACTTTTATCCTTTAAAGCACTTATTGCTTTATGACTATAACCAACAAAAACAATGTTTTTATATTTAAGTTCTGCATGTGCTTTATTATCGTCAATAAAATAGGCCTCGTATAAATCTATATTCTTTTCCGTCATTTCCGATCTAATATGTGTAGATGCTAAATGTATTTCATAATCAATATCGTTTGTATCCCAAAAGTTATTTAAATCTCTTTGTGCCTCTCTAAGGCCATCATTAGAATCCGGTTTTGTTTTTGCCTCACCTACGAGCATATATATACACCCATCCTCATCTTTAAATGCATAGGTACTATCACGCCCAGGTATTGTACTGTGTATACTACCACGACTTTGTAGTCTCGAAGTTAATTTCAAAGCACCTTTAACTTTTGTTGCAAATAGATATAAAAGGAACTCCCCAAACTCACCTGAATCAAATGCCCTTTCAGCCTGAGTTTTTTGTAAAAACTCTCTTGCTCTTTCAATAGTTGTTTTTGTTGTTTGCCCATCCTTTAATCTTTTTTCGTGCGCAGATAGAGTTTGTCTGTTAAATACGTATTCCGGTAAATAGTTATTAATATGGTTGATAAAATCATTTAAACATGTTTCAGATTCAAGTTGCTGTATGTGAAAACAGAACAGTTCACAGTTTTGTGGTAAAGTAACCCCGTTTCCGGTAGGTACTTTTAGTGATGCTGGTAGTGGCATATTATTTTCAATGTTGGGGGTTTGATTTAAGGTTACAAAAAGCCCGGGCAAGCCAATATTAAGCTAGCCCGGGCTGCATTTGTATAAATATACTATTTAAATATACGCTTGTCAATTTAAATATTAATCACGTTTCACATTTGCAGCTCGTGGCACCCCACGAGGACCTGGGTCACCTACAAAGCGCCTAACTAATACATGTGTAATTACAGTATCACCACTAGAAGTTAGTACCGTATCATCCCAACTATTAGCTAAAATGTTTTTCGCTTTTGAATAAAAGCACTTATTATAATCACCATATGCAACATTATGAGCTCCCTCTATATGTGTCTTAAGTGCCCCACCTTTGCCGCAATTTTTACCGCAGATATTGCACATTGAACCATGCCCTTTACGTACTTGATGTTTCTTACGCTTTGCCATTGATATACCTTTCATTGTTTACGTTTAGGTTTATTATTTGTTATTATCGTCGCCATATGCACAACCTTTTCCGGGACTCTTGACTAGCTTTCCCATGTGTGCGACGAGCTTTCCGGGGCGTGCTACCACCTTTCCCGTATGTGTGGCCAGCTCTACGCTTTACGCTTTCAGCTTTCCACTCTACCCCCCACCTTGCCTGCCAAACCAACCCCAAACACCCCGATCTTGCCCCAAACCACCCAAACCCTTGCAATTACCCCGCTTATCCACTCTCCCATCCCCCGGATCAGACCTTCTCACGTCCCGAGAAGGTCTTCTTTTATCCCGGGAAGATCTGCTTTAACCCCAAGAAGCTCTTCTTTTGTCCCGGGAAGGTCTTCTCTGGTCCCCAGCAGGCCTCCCCGCCCGCCGGGGAGATATTCTTTTCTTATGAGAAAACCTTCCCGGAACCCGGGCGGGTCTGCTCTTTCCCCGGGGAGACCTTCCCGCCGTCCGGAAAGATCTCCCCTGCACCACACTAAATCCCCTCTAAAAAGAGGGGAACAAGGGGTGTGTCACGCCTTCTTGGCTCTCGGCCCCTTCCTTGGCTTGTACATCCTGGGCGCTATGCCAAATTCCTGCAGTTTGTCCCCGGTCTTGCCGTAGTTCCCCTCCAGCACGCTCACCCACCGGGCGATCTCCCCGGACAATTTTTTCTTGGCCTCCAGCCACCCGGCGGTGGCCAGGTGCAGTTCGGCCTTGGCCTTTTCCTGCCGCGAATCCGCATCGTTGTACAGGTCCAGCAGCTTCCGCAAGGCTGGCGGGGTCAGGCCCCACCTGGCGATCTCGGCCTTGTTTCCCTCACCGCCCTTGATCAGGTTCTCCGCCAGTCCGGCGAAATCGGCTGTTGATTTCGGGGTCTTGCGCATGTAGTGCTCCCTTTTTGTGTTTTCTGTTTGGTTGCAGCCATAAGCTATAACCTTTAAGCCATTATGGCATCTACTGACTGCTGTGTATTTAATGCTGGGTGAAGTAAATTTACTGCGGAAAACACCTGCATATTAAAAGCAGGTTCAGGGTAGAATACGATTCTGAATGCGATGCGGCGCCGGTACAGCTAAAGTTTATTGCTCGTTTGGATGTCTCGGATGGCTGCTGCTGCTCAAATTGGCCGTTACCTGTTCATTGTTCCCATAAACATGGCTTATGGTGTAATGGTACCAGTGACCGTATGTGTCCTTGACGCACAAATAATATGTGCCCGTCGGCCAGGTCAACAATCCCATATGATACCAACTGGTGGTGTTGAACGTCTTGAAATCGTTGATCGGTGAATTATATAATTCACAGGTATAGCTTGTCACCTGGCTGCCACCGTAATATACATAGCCCCAGCAAACGCAGTCCGGAGTTGCATAGGCGGTGGCCAAGCAGATCAGGCTGAGCATGAATGCCAGAACGATGATCTTTACCTTTGACATTGTCTCTCCTTGATTGTGATGGTTGATTGTAGTTTGTATGGCGCCGCATCGCATGATATCTGAGGCAAGAGAATTGTCCCGCCTGTTTATTTCCCGTACGCCTGGTACACCGGCTCTACGTACAGATACACCCCCGCTCCGTCCGGGTCGTAGCTATCGGCATCGTGGGCCCAGGCCGACCAGCCATCGGGCCTTTGATCTCCGGGCAACCTTGTCAGATGGTTGGTCCAGGCTATGGCCCCAAACGGCTCGCCTTTGTCGTACAGCTGGATCCCCAGCTTGAAATTCAAGCGGCTCGGAGCATTGCTGGGCCAGGGCCTGACCTGCATCCCGATGCGGAAAGCGTCGGGATCGTACTGGTCTCTGTCGAAGGCTATCTGCGAATTGCCTCCGCCCTGGCTGGC
>JACRJI010000002.1 GCA_016235665.1 candidate division TA06 bacterium
GCTGGTGTTCCCAGATCTTTTAAGGGCAAAGCTGATGTTGGTGCTGCCAATCGTCGGGTTCGGTATGCTCTGGGCCAGCATATAGGCGGCCGGGATGTCCCCGCCAAAGCCTATGCTCATCGGACCGTAGTACGTTGTGCTGCCGTTGGCGCCGATCTCGGCCAGGCGGTAATAATACTCGCCCTTGGCGGTGATGGTATTGTCGGTATAACTGTAATTCTTCGGCTGGGAGGTTGTTCCACCTCCGTCAACCTTGCCCACGGTGACAAAGCCCTGATCGGCATTTTCCGACCGCTCAATTTCCCAGCGCAAACATTCCTGTTCGCTCTCGGTCCGCCAGGTAAGGTTCACCCCGTCGGAGGAAGCCATCAGGTTCATGCCGGCAAAGCTGACCGCCAGGGCGTCCCGGAAGTTGGTACTGGAGATGATGTCGCCGGCGGCGGTGATGGCAAAAGGCTGGGGCCCGCGGTTGATGGCGGCGGCGGTGACGGTTACGGTAAAGGTTCTGCTGGCCTTGGAGGAGGCCGGGGCCAGCCAGACCACTTCTTCCGGGTTCACTGTATCGGCAGTGCCGCCGGTGATGGAAAAGCCGTTGCTGGCCGGCTGGCCAAAGACATTGCCCAAGTATGTGTTGGTGCCATCGGTCACGGTCAGGTTAAGATTGTTGACCGAGATGTCGGTGCTGGGCGAGGCCGAAGGATAATCGTAATAAGCTAATACTATCTTTAAGGGCTCGGTGGTGGAAGTGCCGGTGCTGATGGTATAGGAATAGGTCTGCCCGGTGGTGGTGAAGGTCTTGGCATCGTCTATCTTCAGCTTGCGGGCGTCGCCCGAGAAATAGAGAGCGTCATCCAGCACCACTCCGCCCCAGCCCTGGCCCTGCGAAGGCACGTTCTGGGTTCCGGTCTGGCCGATGGCGTCTATGGAATAGGCACCGTTAAAGTTCCGGGTAGCCAGCATCATCAGCGATTTGATCAAGGCTCCTTTGGGAGCGGCAATGGCGTCTCCGGCCACCTTGGTTCCGGTCTTCCACCAACCCTCGGTAAGATACTGCCGCACCTGGGCTCCCATGCCGGCCATGGTGGGAGTGGACATGGAAGTTCCGCCCATGGTTACAATGCCGGTGTTGTTTGTGGTCAAACTGCCGTCAGAATCCACCGACCAAATGTACCATCCGCCGCAACCCAGTATGGCCGGCCTCCTCAGGCCCTCGTCGGTCGGACCGTGGGAGGAAAACTCGGCCACATCCAAAAGTTCATTGCGGTCGGCAGTACCGTTGACCGCCCAGGTGGTGGCGGTGGAGCCGAATCCTGATTCGCTGGCGCCAACGCAGACGATGTTCTTGGAAGTAGCTGGCGAGTTTACCCGGTCTCCCGAAGTATTGTCGTTACCGGCAGAACGGAACATCACCAGGTCCTGGTGAGCCCAGGCCACGGTATCAAGCTGGCGGCAGTTTATGGTATAACTAGAGGCCCCGCCGGCGCTTTGCCCCCAGGAGGAAGAAGTAACCCTGGCCCCGGCGTTGTATTCCCAGATGTATATGTCGGCATAGTTGGTGGGCAATACCAAGGCATCGCTGGCTCCGCCGATATCGGTAAAGGCTATCCGGCATTTGGGGGCCATTCCCATGGCCCGGGGCAGTGAGGCTTGGGTGGTCAGCCATCCCAGGCTGTCGGCGCCGATTGAGCCGCTGGTATGGCTGCCGTGACCGGAAGAGGTCAGGTCGAAGGTATCGGCATGAACATTGTAGGAAACTATTTTTCGGTGGGCGTTTTGAAAATCAACTATGGTGTCTTTGTTCTTGTCATATAAAGGTTTTAATGAAGCATCCCGGAAATAGATGTTGTCCCAGTCCATGCCGGTATCATCGTCTCCTACAATCTGGCCCTGGCCGTACAATCCGCGTTTGTAAATGGGCATTTTCAGGGAATCGTCGGCGGTATTGTTGGTCAGCTTTGATTTCCAGGAATCAGCGGCCGCCCTCATG
Organism: candidate division TA06 bacterium; assembly: GCA_016235665.1. Taxonomy (NCBI): domain Bacteria; species candidate division TA06 bacterium. Next base: position 1,988 of record JACRJI010000002.1, read on the forward strand.
CCGGTGGAGTCCAAGCTCTGGTTGATCCAGCGGCTCCAGGCGTTGTGCAGGGTAGGCTGAAAATAGCGTTCAACCCAGTAAACCTCGGGATAATTGGCGATCTCTTTGGCGATCTCTATTGACTGGTCGGCTGGAATGGATACCTGTACTATGTTCTCGCCGTGCTGAAGGTAGCGGACTTCTTTCTTGGCGGTGATCCGTTCTCTGACCGGTTTGGCGTCGGCCACTTCAAAGGTAACGATGTTCAGCATGATCCGTCCCGGCTCATCCAATGAATATGGGGTTGGAGCTTCCAGCAATTTGGGGCTGATGCGGAAAGCCGGCTGGTTGTATCCCACAAACTGGACCATGGGCATCTTTTCCACTACAGCCTTCACCTGGGGGGTCATTTTAACGATGTGGGCATAGTTGGGGAGGTAGTCAAAAACCTTGCCCCCGGCCCGCACCACCTGGTCGCGCCAGGCGTCCAGCACCGGACCGGTGAACTGAACGATGTAATAGTCCGGACCGTCGGCCTTGGCCGTCCGCTCCAGACCCAGGTTCTTGTAGGAAGGCATTCCGCTTTTGGTGGAGAAAGCGCCGATCCGCATCTTTAGAACGCTGGGATCGGTAGCCAGTGCCTGGGAAACGGCCAATACCAGGATGAAGATTACCGACAGAGCTCGTTTCATTGAATGTTGTCCTCTATGTTAAATTTTAGTTAATGACTTAAACAGACCTGGGAACCTGCCCACTAAAAGGCACGAAATAACACTGACAATCTATAACGATTTAGCCACAAAAAGCACAAATGGCACAAATCTCGTTATTCGTTAATGTAAAATGTTTACACTGAACAGGCAAATTTGTAAAATAAAATCTGCGTGAATCTGCTAAATCTGCGGATATTCGCGTCCCATTATGGTACCTACTCCGCCGGATTGCGCATAGGTGTCTGAGTGGCCGCCGCAGGCGGGTTTATCGAAGACACCTCTACTCCGCCGGGTCCAGCTCCTGTACCTGAAGCGCCCGGTGCACCTCGTCATGGGTGGTGTGCCCCAGGTCCACCAGGCACTCGCCGATGCGCTTTCCCGTCCCCTGCATCTGCTGCCAACGGGCCTTGTTGATGTGTTCCAAGGTTACATAACCCAGGGAGACCATTATCTCACCGATGATTTTTCGTCTTTTGGCCATTTTCTTTAAGGTTATAAATGTAATATTATACAAACGGGCCCCGGTCAAAAGCCATTTATTCAAGCTGGGACCCGTCTGCAGTTTATCAAGAATAACTTGGACCGCTATCGCAGGATGGTTATTTTTTTGGTGGCAGTGAAATTACCGGAAACTAATTTATAGAAATACACTCCATTGGCTGATAACTTTCCCTGACGGTCCTTGCCGTTCCACATTGCCGGATGCATGCCTGCTTCTTTCCACCCTTCGCTCAGCGTCTGCACTTCCATTCCAAGCAGGTTATAGACCTTGATGCTGGTCTGTCCAGCTTGCTTTAGGGAATATTTAAAACTGACCCCGCCCTGGGATGGATTGGGAAAAGCTGGCATTAGTGCGTATCCCAGCGCTGCTGGGCCTGGCTTAATATAGCTGACCTCCAGCGGACCGAAAGAATTCTGGTCGCCCGAAGCATCAGACTGGATCAACCGATAGTAATAAACTCCCGAGGTCAGTTCCGGGGAGTAGTCGGTAAAACTGTAATCATGGGCGGTGTTGGTGGTGCCGTAGGAAGGCAGGTTAGCAACGGTCTGGTAATTCTCCGCCGGACCATTTGTACGTTCAATAGCCCAAGCATAGCTTTCCATTTCGCTTTCGGTCCGCCAGTTCAGGGTAATGCCGTACTGCCCGGTAGTCGCTGTGAACTGGGAAAGGTTCACCCCCAAAGGCCCGGCCGGGATCACATATAATGTGCAGAGCATGGCTTTGGCTATGTCCCCGCTCTTGCCGGCCGCCGGTATCTTTCGGATCGCTGTCCCTGAACGGCTGGTGCCGTTGTTGAGATAGGTGATGGGGTACGCGGTACCTGTGCTGTCGAAATTGGCCTGGTTGGTGCTGTTCCACATGTCTGCGGCATCGCCCCGGTTAGTGCCGTTATATAATTCCGAAACATAGGTAGCCGCAGTTTGGTCGGTTTCCTCCAAGGCCACGCCCAAGGCCCGCGATCCGGCATTATTTACCGTATTGGCATTCAGATAGGTAGTCGTAGTATATGTACTATCGATATGGTATATGGCCAGACCAGAGCTGTAAATATTCTGGTCCCAAGCCACTCCGCTGACCGGGCCGGTGGCGGCAGACCGACGATCCTCTATCAGCCAGAACTGGGTGTTGGTCAGAAGGCCAAGCTTGGAAACCCTGGCGGTAGTGCGGTGGGAATCGGACAGTGTGGCGCTGAAATTGTATGATCCGTTCTGGGTGACATTAAAAGGCACTATCCAGCCCAAAAACCTCTTGCACCATACATCCAGACATACCGGAGTAGCGTTTGTCAAACCATTACCACCCCAGGAACCGGCGGCCATAGCTGACCAGTTGCCTAATCCTTCACCGTAACCACCAGTGTCGTAAAGATCCGGTAACCCCAAGGCATGTCCGAATTCGTGGCAAAATACACCGCACCCGATGATCTCAACCGTTCCGCTGTTGCCGTCGCCGTAAACGGTCTTTTCGGGCATTATTATATATTTATCCGGACATTTTTTCCGCGCGAGTTCACATCTCCGGTAACATACGGGACACCACCTGTAAAGCCGGTAAGCCAAAAACTATGCGAATGGATATCAGCATTTAATCCGGTTTCTTCGCGTCCCCTTCCGGCATGAATAACCCACAAAACATCTACGGTATCATCATTATTGGAATCAAAACTGGGATTGGCAAAATTAACAGCAGCATCGCAGGCTTGAAGCGTTTTTAGAATGAACTCATAGGTGTTTTTGGTTGTGCCGTCTGTCAAACCTCCAGCGTTATTTCCGAAGTAAGCCCTGGTATTGCCACTGGAGACCCAGTTAAACACGCTGCCCGAACAGCTCATGGCATTATAGGACATATCCCGATAATAGTTATTAACCGACTTTACCCCGGCACCAGTATTGAACAGATTAGTTTGCATCGCGGCATTGGTATAGATATGCACAGTATCGGTAAAATCGCCGGTAACCACCGGATAATTGCGATTTCCCGATATTTTTGTCCTGCCAAGTTTGATCTCACTCTGCAAGATTCCGTTCTTCGGGGAATCAATGCCCAGTTTTTGCATCAATTCCATTTGTTCTTTATCCAGAACAATCCCCTCCCGGGGCGGCATGGCTTGCAATAACCCTGTTGTCAGGAAAAGACACATAAACAACGTTGTCATAATTTTATTCATTTTAGTGTCCCTCCTTCCTTACTTTAAAGTTTTCCCCCCCTTACATCAAACCCCCCTGCCAAAGGCGGGGGGGTTTGATATGTAAAAAGCTAAACGATTACTTAAGCACCGTAAGCTTTTTGGTGGACTGGAACTCGCCCGAGATCAGCTTGTAGAAGTAGATGCCGTTGGAAACCTGGCGGCCGTTGTCATCAGTTCCATTCCAGGTAACGGTGTAGAAACCGGCCTTGCGGGTATCGTTGGCCAGGGTCTTCACCTGCTCACCCAGCACGTTGTAGACCACTAGGCTGACCTTGCCCGGGTTCTTTAAGGCAAAGGCTACTTTGGTGGAATTGCGGCCGACCGGGTTAGGATAATTCTGGGACAATTCGTAAGCCACCGGGATCTTGCCTACGGTCTCTATCAGCTGGCCGGAGAGGCTTTGGTGACCATCGCTGTTGACATTGTACAGCTGGTAGTAATAGATGCCTTCAGCTTCCACCACATCGGTATGGCTGTAAGATTTGCCGTAGGGGTTGGTTCCGGCGCCGTCCAAAGTGGCCACATCCTGGTAATTCACGCCATCAACGGAACGCTTGATGATCCACTGGTAGTTGTTCAGTTCGGAAGCGGTGGCCCAGTTAAGAGTAACGCTGTTGTTGGAGGTTGCAGCCGCGAAACTGGTAAGCTCAACCGCCTTGGCGTCGGCGTTGACCGAGGCGCCCCATGATCCGCCGGTGTAATAGTTAGATGAGGTTACGGTGTAGACCCAGGCAGCCTTGCCGCCCTTGGCGCTGTTGTCGATAAAGCTGTCGGCCACGCCGGCTCCGTAACGGTGGGTGATGGTAGCCAGCAGGTCGCCGGATGTCGGGGGAGTGGTTGATCCCAGGACCTGCCTATACAGGTTGTACCGGAATACCTTCTGTTTGTCAACGTTGGCCTTGAACCACTTGATCTTATTGCTGGTGGCGGAAAGCGTGGTTACCTTGACGCTGTCGGGCGGGGTCGCTCCAACCAGGCCGGTGATGTCGATCTTGTAAACCTTGGCTTCGTCCATGGAGGCGCAATACAGATAGTGCCGGTTGCCCACCGCATAGGGAACATAGGCTGCTGTTCCCACCGGGGCGTAAGGAACTCCGGCCGAGTTGGTGGCTTCCATGGCCATGCCATAGGTGCCGTAGCTACCGTAGGTGGAAGGTCCGGGCATGATGTCAACCAATTGTCCATTGGTCGGGTTCCGGCGCATTAAATAGTTCATGAATACAGAGGAGGTCCAGATGCTGGAGCCGTCATTTTCCAAGGCCCGGCCGTTCCACCACTGGCCGCCATAGCTGGCGCCGTAAGCGGTCTCGTCCCAGCTGTATCCGGCCCGCTTTACTGCAGTTCCCGAGGCCGGCTTGCTTATTAACATCAGGGATTCGGAGAAAGCTTCGTAATTCTGCCAGTAAACCCACAAAGAGTCTCCGGAGATCGGGTCGGGTCCTATGGTGTCTATCACCGCCGGTCCAAAGGCCACGCCCCGGATGCGGAGCATCGGAGTTCCGCCCCAGGAAACGTTTGGCGCCCGGAAGAAGTTGTTTACGGTGGTGGACCTATTGAAACCGTAAACCGAGTCCTGCAGGGAGATCCAAAGCTGGCCTGAGTTGTCAATGTCTATACCGCCGGCATATTTGGTGGCCACATGGACCGAACCACGGTTATTGATGGAACGGATGGTATCGGCCGGAAGCAAGGGATTGTTGGTGGTGTTTTTGCCGACCGCATAAAGCCGGGAGGAAAAAGTGGCATGGTCCAGGTTGGCGTTGCTGACGAACACGGTGTCTGCTAATACCGCCACCGAGCTGGGCATTATCCGCCAGTCCCAAGTGGTTCCGCCCACCCGAAGGTTCTGGAAGTCGTAGGTCTTGACCACCACCAGGCCGCTGATCCTCTGGGTGAAATAGCTGATGGTATTATAGGCGGGAGTGGTGCTACGGAATGCGACCGCAAAGGTTATGTCGAAGAACTTGGGGGCGTCCTTGTTGATGGCCACCGCAAAGGACAGACTCTGGCCGCTGCCGTTGGCAACTATGGCTCCGCCGCCTACCGCTTTCCAGCCGGGGTTGGTAACTGTGGCCCACTGTTCCCCGTCCACTACATACAATGAACAGGCCGCGCCGGCTGTGATAGCCACGCCGGTATTGCGCAGGGTAACTTTAACCGAGTCGTATTCCCAGGGATCGAATATGGAATTGTTGTTGTTGGCGGTATAAAGCAGAACCGGATCCAACACCACCGATGACTGGTAGCCCACCAGCGGAGTAGCGGCCGCCAGGCCGGTCCGAGCCACTTTAAATGTCATGGTGGGTCCTTCATCGGAGACGTCGTATATCCAGGGACCGTTACCGCCGCCGTTGCCGGTGCCGCGGTTGGTCTTACAGTTGGGGATGGTCAACGAGTCTATGGCGTTCTCGGCATATCCTCCGGGGCTTACATCCTGAGCCGAATAGGCGGCATTTGCGCACTGGCGCGGAAAAAGACTGTCACCTGCGGCATAGGCGGTGTTGGGATTGATGCCGGGCTGTTCCACCCAGGAATAATAGTATTTTACAGTAGGCGGACCGTCGTTAAAACGCGAGCCTCCGCCCATCCGGGTATCCAAGTGGGTAACGATGATTCCATTCTCGGGCAAGCCCTCTTCGTAGGGTGGGGTGCGGTTCCGCAGTTCCACCAGGAACACCTGGGCGGAATCACGGAAGGCATTGTTGCGGACGCGCCACAACCGGATACCGCTGGTAACATGGCCCCGGCGGGCCTCTCCGGCGGAATCAAGTGCGCAGATGGTGTACTGGCCGTCGCCGCGGTAAAGGCTGGAGATGGAATCGGTGTTGCCCACAGCACCGGCGGTCAACCAGCCGTCCACGCCGGTCTCAATGTGGCCGTCCACGTCATACTGCAGGTGGCCGCCGGGGAAGGCCGGCTTGTCGCCGCCCAGGTTGCCGTTGTAGGAGCCGTTGTCCATCAAGGACCATTCGCCCCAGGGGGTGCCGGAATAACCGTAGTCGTAAAGGTCCGGTCCGCCTATCTGGTGGAACATCTCATGGCAGAACACGCCCAGTTGGCCGTTCTGGGGGCAGGCGATCAGCTCGGTTATGGTGACGCCATCGCGGGTGCCGAAACTGCCGGTCATGGACATCGACCAGATGTCTTTGGTATCGCTGGATTCTTCCTGCCCCGGACCTGGGTGGACCAGGATCAGGCCGTCGGCCACTCCGTTGTTGTCGTTGTCGTAATCAACCGTGGCATCGGCGCCGTTCAGGGCCGGTGTATAATAGGTGGAGGACGGGGCGTCAGCACTGACGCTGGCCAGTCTGGTGATGCCGGTGGCCACTACTGCGGAAACCGAACCGAACCACCAGCATTTGTTCATGGTGAAATCTTTGTAGAAGTTGCTCATGGAGCCTACTATTGAAGAGTCTGGCACATAGGGGGAAATTGAGTCGCCGTAGGCCAGGAAGTTGAACCAGTTGGTGAGCGCCAAATTGTGATTGTTGGCGGCAGTATGGTCATACGGAAATGGGGTGTAGGGGTTTTGGCCGGCCTTTTCGGTTCCGGCGTACCAGGCAAAGGTGCTGTCCGAGAAGTCTCCCAGCACCACGTTCATATACTGTCTTCCGCTGGCGGCCTTGGCGGCAGAAAGCTTGGTCTGGTCCTTTCCATACAGGAAGTCAGTGGACATTTTGTGGCGTTTTTCCACCGAGAAGTTGATGACCTTGCCGGCGTTCTGGGGCAGGGCCTGCACCGCATCGGCGCTGGGTCTTAAATGCAGAGCGTAGTCGCAGGCGCTTTTACCGACCACCAGATTGGTGGCTACCAATAAGCCATTCTCCTGCTTGGCATAGGTCCAATAGCCTTTTTCATTCTGCACAATGGAGTAACCATCAGCCGTTTCGGCAAAATGGAAGTGCTCATCGCCCTTTAACGTAGCTTGAAATTTGCTTCCGTCGGGCTGGGTGAGTGTACGCGGCCGGGGATTGGCTGGAATGGCAAAGGCATTGGCTGCCAAAACCACTAAAGCCAGAACCACTAACCATTTGGACATGCTCTTCATGTTTTTCTCCTGTTTATGAATTAGTTTGTATTTATGATTTCTGTTTTACTTAAATATGCAATTAATATACCAAACCTCAAATAGAATAATACATGTTTTCTAAGCTATTGATTTGTTTGCAGTTAGTTATACAGCAATTTTTAATAAAGACATTGTTTATACTATAATAATTCATCAAAAATGCAATATTTTACCGTTTGTTTTGTGACATTATTGATTTGCAATGATTTACTGAGATGTATTTTTTGCACTTTGCGCTAAAATGATGTAAAATTTAACTACATAGCCACGACCTTAAGGTCGTGGCTATGTAGACCATTAGTGAAAAATTTATAGGGCAATTGTTGAATTGCTCCTAAATAACCCCCGTTAAATAACCTTGAAATAAATCCGCGTCAATCCGCGTCCCGGTTCTCGCTATTTCGCTCCCAGCGCCTTTTTGTCCTCCTCGGCCTTGATCTCCTCTTCTATCCTTCTGGTCAGCTCCGGCAGCATTCCAGCCTCCACCATCTTGTCAAATATCTCCAGCGACCGGTCGTAGTGGGCCAGGGCCTCCTGGTTGGCATAGACCTTTTTGGCCTTGTCCCCGGCCTCCACCGAATAGAAGAAGGCCGGCTCCCAGTTGTTGGCGTGATAGTAATGGTGGGCCAGCAGGCCGAAGGCTTCCTCGATCTTGTCCTGGTGGATCTCCTCCAGCTGGTCGCCGATGGTGTTGTGCAGCTCGCGCCGCTTGGCAAAGGGCAGGCTGTCGTAGGCCACTTCCTGGGTCATGATGTGCTTGAAAAGGTAGGCGTCATCGCCTTCCATCAGCACCAGGTCAAAGCGGTTGAGGTCGGCCAGCACCGTCTTGATCTGCTCCTTTTTGGGGTAGATGCCGGACAGCAGGTTAAAGTTGAACTCCCGCCCGATCACCGAAGCGAACTGCAGCACCTCCTTGGTTTCGTAGCTTAAGCGGTCCACCCGGCTCTTGATGACCCCCTGGACGGTGTCGGGGATGTTGACGTTGCGGACCTCGGAATCTATCACCTGCCACTTGCCGTCTTTTTCGTCCACCACCTTCTGCTCGATCAGCGACTTTACCACTTCTTCCACGAAGAAAGGGTTGCCCTGGGATTTTTTAAGGATCAGGGCCTCCAGCTCCGGCGGCATCCCTTCGATGGCCAAAAGCGACCGCACTAATTCCAAACTCTCCTCCGGGGTCAGTTCTTTCAAGCTGATTCCGTGGTGGTAATCCTTGGCGGCAAATTCGTGCTGGGTCTCCAGCGGCCGGTAGACCAGGCACAATAGAATTGCCTTATCACCGATGTTGCGGGCCAGATAATTTAGCAGTTCCATGGAAGCGCTGTCGGCCCAATGCAGATCCTCCAATATCAGCATCAGCGGTTCCTGGGAGGCGCCCCATCCGGCCAGATCCAGCACCAGGTCAAACAACCTCTGCTGGCGCAGCTTGGCGTCCAGCGATTTGGTGAGCTGGGTCTCGGGCATCTGGACCCCGGTGACCTCGCCCAGGATGGGGGCCCAATCCTTAAGCTGGGGATCTATTATGGCCAGGGCCTTTTCAATTTTCTGGGCCTTCTGCTCCGGGCTGTCGGTCTTTTTAAGCCCCAGGTAGGCCTCCAGCAGTTCGGACCAGGGCAGGTAACTGATAGCCTGGCCGTAAGACTGGCAGCTGCCGCCGAACAGGCTGTAGCCGTGCTCCATCCAGCGGCTGGTGAGATCGCGGGTCAGGCGCGACTTGCCGATGCCGGCTTCGCCCACTATGGAAACTATCTGGCCTTTGCCCAAAAGCGTCTTATCGACAGCCTGGTTCAAAAGCTCCCGTTCCTGGTTGCGACCCACTATGGCTTTGGACTCGGAGATCCACTTGGCGAATATGTCGTCGCCGCCCTCCTTTTTTCCGGTGACCTTGAAGATGCTGATGGGATGGACCTTGCCCTTGAACTGGCGCTCGCCCAACGGGTCGGCCGTAAATTTGTTCTTGCACTTGCGGTGAGTGGCCTCGGTCACCAGCAGTTCCTCTTCGCTGGCCGAGGCCATCAGCCGGGCGGCCAGGTTCACCTCGTCGCCCATGGCGGTGTATTCCCGGCGGACCGCCGAGCCCACCGTCCCGGCAAACACATAGCCCGAGTTGATCCCGAATTTCTGGTGCATTCCGCTGTAGGAGAATTCCTGGTGCGAAAGCATCTCCAGCCCGCACAGGGCGGCCCGGATCTCGTCGTCCTCGTGGGACTGGGGAGCGCCGAACAGGATCAAAGCCCGCTGGCCGTTCTGTCCGGAATCTATTTTATTGATGTGACCGTCGTATGATTTCACCGTCTGCTGCAGCACCTGGTAATAGTTCTGCAGTTTGGCCACCGCGCTGGCGTCGTTGTCAAAATCCAGGCCGGAGAAACTGAGGAACAGAACGGTGGCCCTGGTATGCTCCCCGCTCTGGGCTCCGGACTTGTGGTCGGTGATCAGCCGCTGGAAAAGCCAGGGCGGCAGGAAAGCCGCCAAATCCTGGATCTTCCGGGCCAAAGTTTCCGGGTTCTGTTCGCCGCCGTCCTGCTGTTCGTGCCCGGCCGGGGATTGGCCGGTCAGTTCCTGCAGATGGAAAGAATCTTCGGCCTTCTTTTCGGTCCTGACCGAACCGGCTAAAGCCTGCTGCATCTCTTTGGATATCAGTATCTGGCCCGCCTCGGCCTCGTCCTCCAGCCGGGCGGCAGTGGCGGCCGATTGGCCGGCCAGCAGGTACTGCAGACCGTCGGCCTGGTTGCCCACCTGACAGGCGGTGAAGCTTCCGGTATGCAGGGCCAGGTGCAACCCCACCGGGAACGAGCCGATGGAGGTCTTGACCTCGGCGAAATTCTTGACGAACTCGGCCATCTCCCAAGCGGCCTGGGCGGACCGGCGTTCCTTGCCGGCGGATTCGCCCGGAAGGGGTTCAAAGATGACGGTGATGGAATCTCCGCCGAAGCGGACCAGGTCGCCCCCGTATTTAAGGGTGATCTTGATAAGCGGCGAAAAATAGCTGTTGATGATGTTGGTGACCTCTTCGGCCCCCTCCTTGCCGGTGCGGGACAGCCTCTCCGACAAAGTGGTGAACCCGGAGACGTCGGCCAGCAGGATGGCGGCGGAAAGCTTTTCTCCCTTGCCCAGTCCCTGCAGCCTGCCATGCAGGCCCCGGGGGAGATAGGGGGACAAGGATCCAAACAGTTTTTTCAGTTTTTCGGTGGCCTGCTTGGCTTCTTCGCCCGAAAGCTTTCCGCCCTCAAGCTTTTCTGCCAAAGGCTGTCCCAGATATCTTACCAGGCTGGCTTCAAGTTTCATTTATCGGAATCTCCCCCAAAATAATTTGTTTGATTTCTATTGTATCAATTAAAATCCAAAATTACAAGCATTTTTGGAAAAAATATGCAAGGCTGGCTGTGACGAAGGATCAGCCATCAAATATCTTGACATAACGGCCCATTAATGGTTATAATTATATGATAAGTGCGCCCGTAGCCCAACTGGATAGAGCAACGGACTACGAATCCGTAGGTTAGAGGTTCGAATCCTCTCGGGCGCACCAGTTATGAAAAAAACACCTTTGGCCGTATTGTGCCAAAGGTGTTTTTTCATATGGGTCGGATCAAATAAATATCATAGATGATGAATCTTAGTCACAAAAACAGCGTTACCGAATCCTACCGGCGCGGGAGTTATATAAGCAGGCCGCGGTTTGACCTTGTAACCCGGAAATGATTCGAACCCCTCGGTCCGGTCGGTCACACTGATATCGACCGGGCAGTGTTTTTTCAATAGAACGGATATTACAACGCCGGTTACCGGGGGTTTATAACAGTCTATGGACCAGGCTGTGGGCGCAGCGGATTGATTGCCGGTATTGACGCGGACTGTTTTCCCGTCAATGGTGCATTCCAGCAATTCTGCCTCCTGGTTGATTGATACATATATTACCAAGGCCTGGCGTACGGTCTTTATCCGGAAGCTGAGCCGGCGGAAACCTAACGTGTCCCTGTCTTCAAGAACTTTCATCTCCGGGGCAGGCAGGGGAAAGACCGGAGCCGGGGCTGCCAGAAATTCCCTGGCCCTGACAGCTGGCAGATAGTTTTCGATCCGTCTTCGGCCCGGTTGCGGACCAAAGAATTCTATTGTCCACTCATCTGGCTTTTGATCGGAACTGGCCCAGATCGCCGAGGAACTGTCGGCGTTAAGGCAGTAGAAAAGGACATCCTCCCTGGGAAAATCCTTTTCAGCATTCAGGCGAAAGCATTCCAGCCCCGTCAGAATCAAGAACAGTACGAACAGAGATACCCCAAAAATCATGCTTCTTTTTTTACTGACCATCAGAACCATTTGAACCAGCGGCCCGGAAAAGAGAATGGCCGGAACTATCAGCAACCCGGCAAGCTCCAGAGTCATGGCCGTAAAGACCAGGTACAGGGCAGGCGCTGCCAGGACCAAGGCCGGCCCGGCCCAAAGGGCAAAGGCTGCAGTGATTGAGGTTTCTATGGGAATGGACCTCGACTCAAGCATCATCAGGCTCAGCCCGGCCAGCCCGCCCAGCAGGGGCCAGGCAAAAAGATAGCTGGCCCCCGGGGCCCACAGGCTGGCCGCCGCCAGGAACAACATGATCCAAAATAACCATCCGGCCATCAGGTTTTTCAGCCCGGTCTTTCCGGCGGCCCATCTCTGCACTAAAGCGGTTAGTGAAAGTCCCAGCAGGACAATGGCTGCGGAAAGCGGTTTGTTCCAGAACAATTTTAAACTGCCGGGCTGGATTCCCTTCAGTAATTGCCACAAAAAATGCGCCGCGACAGATGCCACTATAATGCTCAAGAGTGCTGCCAGAGATCCTCCCAATACCCCTTTAATTGATAATGTTTTTTTCATCACTCCCCATATCAGCAGCAGGAAAAACAAGAGGATAATGCAGACTACCAATAGCGTGGCCGCCTGCCGGGAATAGACCGCTAAACCGTACCAGGGCAGACTGAAAAAAACCGCATCACTCTGAAGCCGGAGACGGCTTAGGTCTTCGTCCCCCTGGCTGCGGACCAATCCCAAGGCATAATCGCCGTGATGCTGGAGACTGCGGTTATCCAGGCTGCCGGGGGTATCGAACATGTTGCTGTAGGCATAGGCCCCGTCGATGAAGGCAAAATTATAACCCGGACAAACGGCCTCTTTAAAAACATTAAAATCAGTGATGTTCCCCATCACCCGGTAAATCTCCTGTGAGAACGAATAGGCCAGGGGCCGCTTTACCGCCTTAGAGAATTCCTTTGCCAAGAGAAGATCGTTGCCGCAGGTTTGAAACATTATGGCCGGTCCGGTTACTCCCCTGGCCTCAAAATTCATGACCATTCCGATATTTTTGGCCCAAGGATGCTCCGAAATGAAAGCCCTGGCCCCCAAAAGGTCGGTCTCTTCACCGTCGCTGAAAAGAAAGATCACATCGTTCTTAAACCGGCGATCCAGGGACAGGGCCCGGGCCGTTTCCAGCAACGCAGCCACCGCTGCGCCATTGTCGCCGGCCCCGCAGGTGGTGGGTTCGGAATCGTAATGGGCCACCAGGACTATCGATCCGCCCCCGTTGGTGCCTTTTATCCTTCCGGCGATGTTGACCACTCTACCGGACACAGTTACCCTGCCTTCCGGGGAGAATGCCGTAGAGGTTTCCTGCCGCCTGGTCTCGATCCCCAGTAGCTTCAGTTCGGCCGTTATATACTCGGCCGTCAGGCTGTGTCCGGCCGATCCAATCGGCCGGGGGCTTTGGGATATGGCTTCCACATGCCTTAAGGCCCGGCCGGCCGAAAACAAGTCCGGGGCGGCGTTATCAGAAAGAGCTGGCGGGGGAGCCAAAGGAACCATCCCTATCCACAGGAAACCGGCGGCAATTATGAACATTGCGGCCACGGCCCGCAGGCGCCCGGCAGCTTTAGTAAAAAGGCTGGTTTTGCTTGAGGCTTTTTTCATTTGATCTAATTCCTGCCTATAAGTTCGTTGATATCCATTACCGTGACGGCATCGGGAAAGCCCGGGCTGCCGGCGCAAATTGAAAGTTTGTACCCTGGGTCAATTTTGTATTGCCTGAAATGCCAGGTTCCCGCCGCTGCCTGACACTTGAGGGATATGGCAGCGTGAGGGGACTTTTTTATTGTGAACGAACCCAGCGGCACCGAAAGACCCTTTCCCAGCGCTTTGATATAGCTTTCCTTAAGGGTCCACAGGTCGTAAAAATAAGCAATCCGTTCACCGGGTGATTTTCCCGTCAGGTCCCGGTGTTCTTGCTCGGAAAAATATCTTTGGGCTATGTCCAGGTCTATCTCCCGGATCTCTTCGATATCTATTCCCACCGGTTGCTTATCGAAGACCGCCGCCACCCATATCCCCGAATGCGTAAGGTTGAAGTGCAGACCTTCTGTGGTCAAAAGATACGGTTTTCCATATTCGCTTTTCCCAAATGCCAGTTGTTCCGGAGAAAGGCGGAGTTTATCGCCCAGTACGGCATTCCTCAACAAAATTGACACTAGGGCCCTTTCGGCATCCGCGCTCTGCCGGAAGGAACCTATGCGTTTGCTTTCCTCCCTGCTGGTTTTGGCCAGCAACTCCCGGAACAAGGGGTCAGGTATGGGTTCCGTGATTTTTACCGCCCAGATTTCCATTGCCCACCTATCTTTATACATTATTTTCCGGCCAGAGCCTGGTTGATAACGCCGGCCACGGCCTTGAAATTGTGATTGATGAAGAAATGTCCCCCGGATAACATCATCACCCGGAAATCCCCGGTGGTGTGCCTCTTCCACTCAGCCAGTTGCAGGGGTGTCATCTCGTCCCGGTCACCGCCCAGCACGGTCAGGGGAATACCCTTTAACTGGGCAGATTCCCGATGGCGGTAGAGTTCGGAGATCCTGAAGTCAGCCCTGAGTATCGGCAGGTAATAGCCGGAAAGCTCTTGATGCTGAAAAACCTCCTCCGGCGTCCCGCCCAATTCCATAACTTCCCGCTTGAAGTCCTCATCGGACATCTCATGCACCTGTTTTTCCTTGACCATAATATGCGGAGCCTGCTTACCCGATACGAAAAGGTGCTCCGGCATTTTTGCCCCGCCTGTTTGCAGGAGCCGGCAGGTTTCGTACCCGATTAACCCTCCCAGGCTGTGGCCAAGTATGGCAAATGACCCGTCGAATAAGGAAATCTTCCCGGCGATATCGGCTGCGGCATCTGCGATCGACCTGTAAAAGGTCTCCTGATGCCTGCATCCCCTGCCTGGGTATTCCATGGCATACAGTTCAATCCAACCGGCTAGGTGCTTTTTAAGCGGGGCAAAAACGGCGGCTGAACCTCCGGCATAGGGAAGGCAGACCAGCTTGATCTTTTCTCCCACCATCAGATGAACCTCACCTTGCGGCAATGAGTGAGCATTTTGGCAAATTGCGCCAGGCCAGGTTCTTCCCATCTAAAGCCTAGGCGCTTCAGGATCGCCGACGTCCCGATGCAGGTAACGTCGAAATATGTGGTTTGGGATTCCTCCAGCAGGTTCGAGTGTATCAGGATATTGGACACATCGTCGCGGTGCCTTTCGTCCCGGCTCTTTTCCTCCAGGGAATCCAGAAACAAGGGCACCGGCAGGACCTTGATCTGGATGCCGTTCCCGGCGAACCTTCCGGCGATGTCCTTGACGCTGATGTAATTGTCGTTCATTATATGATGGCACCTGTTCAGCAGGCCTTTTTTGCCGGACATTTCGACGATCGCCTGGGCCGCCTGGTCCACAAAGGTCAGATCCACGTTCCTGATGTCAAGGTCCGGCATGATACCCAATCGAATGAACGATCTCAGCATGATATAGAAGGCGTTATCGCCTATATTCTCCTGAAAACCTCCTGTTGCCGAATCGAAGGTAAGGTTGCCGGCCCGGAATATATTGAAATCCAGTCCCTGCCTGCCTGCGGCCAGCACCAGTTTCTCGGCCTCCAGTTTGCTCCTGACATAATAACCATCTATCTGCTGGCCGATATCTCCGAGATATTCGGTGAAGAGCACCGCTTCCCTTCCCTGAACGCTCCCGCTGCCCACGCTGGTGGTGGAGATGTGGTTGAAGACCTTTCTCCGGCCAGTCTTTGCAAGATCCAGCAGGTTCCTGGTGGCGGCGATATTGCCCCGGTAAAATGCCTGATATTCGCCGAAATGCTTGGTATAGGCTGCGGAATGTATGATGCAATCGATTTCCTGACACAGCACTTGATATTCTTTGGGATCCAAACCAAGATTCTCGGCCGCCAGGTCGCCGCTCAACACCCGGATGCGGGCACGATCCTTTTCCATGAGGCTGTCGCCGAAATAATGAGCCCACTTCTTTTTCAGCCTTTCTTCGGCCGCTGCATTATTCCCGGCCCTGATCAACACTGTGATATTACTGTCGCTTTTTTCCAGCAGCTCCCGGAGAATATACATGCCCAGATACCCGGTGGCACCGGTCAGCAGAGTGTTGCATGAATCGATCCGCGTCTCAATATCCAACCCGGTCTCTTCATCCAGATGAGCCCGGTATTTTTTTGCCTGTCCTTCCAGAGACCTGTTGATTCTGTCGTTCCTGTCGCCGTCCTGTTCCGCCGTTTCCCGCCTGATCCGGTCGAAATTCTGTTTCAAGTCGTGCTTCCTGGAAGCCAGAACATCTGCCAGTTTTTTAACAGTCCTGTTCTCGAAGATGTCGGTCAGGGTGACCTTGTATTTATCCGACAGCAGGGATACCAGTTTGACCGCCTTGATGGAGTCGCCTCCCAGCACGAAATAATCGTCGTTGACACTAACTTTTCCCAGGGACAATACTTTTTCCCAGGCTCCGGCAATGTCCTTCTCCGCCGCGGTAGACGGTTCCTGGAATTCTATTCCGGACCTGATCCTGTCCGAGGATTTCTTCAGCGACTCCCGGTCTAGTTTGCCGTGGGCGGTCAGGGGAAGCCTGTCCAATTGAACGTATGCCTGAGGTATCATGTGGTCGGGCAGGGCATCCGACAGGTGTTTTCTCATTTCGACAGCTGTCAGTTCCTGATCGGCGCAGATATAGGCGCACAGATATTTCTCGCCCGCCTCATCGCACAGCGCCAGCACGGCGTTTTCCCTGACGGCCGGATGTTTGGACAACAGCGCTTCTATCTCTCCCAATTCGATCCGGTAGCCCCTGATCTTAACCTGCTGGTCAATGCGGCCTATGAATTGTATGTTGCCATCCGGCATCCAGCGGGCCAGGTCTCCTGTGCGGTACATTCTATGTCCCGGCCATATTGGGCTTTCGGTGAATTTCTCGCCGGTCAGATCCGGCCGGCCCAGGTATCCCCGGGCCAAGCCTGCCCCGGAGATGCACAACTCACCGGGGATCCCCACCGGATTCAATTTTTCCCAGCGATCCAGTATCACCACTTTGTAATTGGCAATGGGACGGCCGATGGGAACGACCCCGCCTAATAAATTCTGACATTTGTATATTGTAGACGATATGGTCGCTTCGGTCGGCCCGTAATTGTTATAAATGACAGCTCCTTCGGACAAATGCGAAATATAATCCCATTTTAAGATATCTCCGCCGCACACATACGAGTGGACCGAGGCGATGGGCGGCATTTTGTTCATCTCGCTCAGGAAAAGCGGACTGACAAACACCATGGTCCCCTGGTTCTTTTTGATCAAATCCATAAAACCGTTCAGGTCCTGTGATTGGTCCTTTCCGGGAAGGATCAAAGTGGCCCCATTCAACAAGCCCCCGAAGAAGCCTTCGGCAAAAGCGTCAAAGGTAAATGCATGCTGTTCCACCAGCACATCGGATCTGCTCACTCCAGTCGTTTTGGTGAAGGCATGGATATAAGCGGTCACATTCCTATGTTCCACCATCACGCCTTTGGGCCTGCCGGTGGTGCCCGAGGTGTAGATCACATAGCACAGGTCGTCCGGACGGTTGATGTCCTCTATAGCTCCTTCGGGCATTCCCGCCGCAGCAGCTTCTTCTATCACCACCACTCTTCCATCGAACAACTCCCCAGCCTTATCACTTAACCCTCCCTGGGTCAGCAGCACCTTGGCCCGGCTGTCTTCC